>JAJRAX010000330.1 GCA_028679775.1 Methanothrix sp.
AGCTTTTGTGGCGGCTTTCCCAAAAGCGCCATCGAAAGCTACCGCATATATACCGCCAAACCAAATCCCCCAAAACCAGCACTTAAGGCAAAATGAATTATTATAGAAATATAATCCTAATTTTTATGTGCTATCTTGATGGCTAAAGATGATACGATAAAGGCTTTAAAAAAAGGTGGTTTTGCGTTCATATAGTTGATATATTTACCTGGGAAAAAGGTGTATAAATAGGTGGGAAGATTAGTGATATATCAGTACAAAATGTCTATGCTTATGCATAATTAATGACACTATATACGGAGCCGCAAAAAGTACATAATTTTTGCGACAAAACCTGTTTAGGAAAAAACCAGAAATTGATATTGACTTACAAAAAAAATATGCTAATTTATTGTTGTATATTCGTTACTTGAAAATAATTATAGGAGTATATTCGATGAACAAAAATACAATGAGCTCATTAAGCAAAACAGAGGTCGAAATCGTCTCTCGGCTTACTTATGAAGAGAAAGATATAGTAACTTCCCAGGAGCTGGATTCGTATCTTCCGGTGAATTTTCCTTATCGAAACCAGTTGGTTTATAGCCTCAAGAAAAAACGAATCTTAATTCCTATTAAAAGCGGAGTCTATATTTTTGTACCCTTGGAAGCGGTACCAACGGGCCGCCGCGTCAGCGAGTTTTTGATTCCACCCGTTTTTTTTCCAAAAAATAACTATTATCTTGGCTACTCCACGATGTTTAATTATTATAATTTTACAGACCAGCAATTCCAGACAGTTTATGTGTTGAATCTCAGGATATCCCGGGAGAGGACAATAGCTGGATTGTCCTTTAAGTTCATCAAAATTACTCCTGAAAGGATGTACGGGCAGGAGACGATCAGCATAAAGGGGAAAGATGTTATCGTCAGCTCAAAAGAGAGAACGCTTATCGATTTGATTGATTACAATAAGCCCGTTGGCGGAATCGAAGCCGCGGCAGATATTCTGAAAAGGTTTGTTGAAGAGAAGAAATGCGACATCAAGAAGCTGATTGATTATACCGTGAGATTTCCCAAAATTAAGACGCGTAAACGTATAGGGCTTATTTTAGAGAATGCTGGTGTGGGGGGCGCTTTATTAAAGCCGCTTGAAAAAAGCGTTAAAAAAACATCCTTGATATCATTCACAAACAATCGAAAAGGAACAATCAATGAAAAGTGGCGAGCAATCGTTAATGATTCACAACGATAAAGACAAATTCCGCGATTTAGTTGACAGGACTGCGTCCGTGACCGGCTTTTATGCGCCGCTCATGGAGAAGGATTATTATTTAACGTATATTCTTTCTCGAATCAACGATCTTTGCGAAGACCTGATCTTTAAAGGCGGAACATGCCTTAACAAAATTTACTACTCATATTATCGGTTAAGCGAAGATCTTGATTTTAGCATGCGCTTGCCAGAATACACAACTACCCGCGGCAATCGGCGTAAGTGTATTCAGTTGGTGAAGGATAACATCGAATCGTTCGCGAAGAATCTTGGGTTTCGTTTGGAGGGTGCTGAAAAAGCAGGGCGAAATGAATCAAAGCAGTATGTCTATTATTTTGTGTATGATCCGGTAACCACGCCATCCGAGCAAACCATCAAATTTGAGATAGGACTGCGTTTTAACCCTATTCTTAAACCCGAGTCGC
>JAJRAX010000022.1 GCA_028679775.1 Methanothrix sp.
GTTTGCTTTGCTTCACCCAGAAGCTGTGAAGGAATTTTTAAGACACCTTCAACGAGGAAGTCCGTGATCCCTAGCAAAACCAGCGCCGCTATAATGCCCAAAATCGCCTGGACTGCTACCGCGGTCCAGATGATTCTCGGCACTTGATCAACGTCACCCTTGCCCAAAGCCTCAGCCACGTACTTGGTTGTAGCCCTTCCTAGTCCAAGGTCAAAGATGGTAAAGTAGCCCATTATCACCCAGGCCAATGTGAGCAGTCCGAACCGATCAGTTCCCAGTCCTCGAACTGCAAAAGGCATAGCGATCACTGCTACGAGGAGAGGCAGTGCCTGACCTATCAGGTTAATGAGTGTGTTTCGAGCAAGCAGGCCGCCGCTGATTCTGACCGCATTGCTCTCTTTTGCAGCCCCAATCTCGTCCGAGCCTCTAATTTTGCCAGGCGTCCTCTTTCACCCCGTCCCTTGATGATTCCATCAATCAGTCCGTTTCCCTAGACTCGCCCTCAGGAACACCGCAAATACGCCTATCATCAAACCAAGCATTCCCGCCACTGCCACAATCAGCATCTTCTTAGGCCATATGGGCGTGATTGGCTCGGTAGGTTTCTGCACGACATCCAGGTGCCTTGCCAGAGTGATCTGCTTGTTCAGGTCCAGGTAGCGATCCTGCAGCGCTGAACGCCTGGACTCTTCGGCCTGCAGATAATCCAGCGTGCGCGAGACCCGCATCTCATTGCCTTCTGATGACGCGCCTGAAGCGCCTTCGATGCTGGTTAACACATCACGAGTCTGATTGATATCAGCCTCAAGTACATTCAGGTTTTCATTGGTGACTGCTAGCTGGTCCGACAGGATCTGTATCTGCTTATCGTAGCGGTCTTCGCTCTTATTGGCAAAGTGACTTATTATCCCATCGACTATCTCAATCCCTTGACTCTTGTTCTTGGACTCAATGGATATCAGAAGGAGGCTTTCAGTGTCTTTTACAGGCTCGATCTTGATGTTATCTTTCAACTCTGCGAATTTGCTTGAAGTCAGGTTGAGGTTCATCCCATCAAATACATCCAATAGGAACTCGTCGCTTTGCATGAAGTCCAATGCCGCCCCCTGGCTTGTATAGATGGGCTCGCCGAAGTTGCCCAGGGCAACAATTCCAGAGATCTGGAATACCTGCGGTATGACGAAACTTATGATTGTCGCGATTATGACGGATGCTATGAATATGCCGCCAACCAGACGCCGACCCTTCCAGAGAACATTAAATATATCACGCAGATCAATCTCATCATCCATTTTATAGCCCCCCATCAAATCAATATCACGTTATAAAAATCATTTTTGCAATTCCCACAGCCAACAGCTCGATTCCGAATACGAACAGAACTACATCTCTCTCATTCACTCTGCCTTTCGCCCTCTTCAAGACCGCTAGCGCCAAATGCGTCAGATGATATATTCCTTTATCAATCTTCTCCAGGCTTCCGTCGGCATTCACTCCTGCAAATGCTTCAGACTTAAATCTGCTCCTGATCTGGAGGAAGAAGTCAATGACATAGGGAATGAATAGGATCATTGCGATCTTCTCCATGTCTCCAAGAATCGCAACGCATGCTGCCAACGCACCCACCGAGTAAGTCATCGTATCGCCTGGAAATATCCTGGCAGGATACCAATTAAAATATAAAAACGCTAAAAGCGCGCTGACCATACAGAAGGCCAGCATCATGGCATTCGGTTTGTCATTGATATACGCAGTATAGCCCATCACTGAAAATATTATTACACCCATTCCGGCTTCCAGACCATTATAACCTGCGACCATATTGTATACATTAGAGGCACCAACTATCCCAATAGGGACAATCAATAGCGGATATAGAATGCCCCAATTGACGGTGCCAACGATTGGCAGATTCATAGTAGACTGCCCGGCATTGACAACCATCATTGGAAGAGCAGCAAATAAAGTGAATATCGGCTTTTGCCACTGCCTCAGCCCCTTTTTCCAGCCCAAGAGGTCATCCATCATGCCGATTATGCAGGTTATGAGCACGGTGCAAAGGGCAGCCAGGATCGAGACATAATACGGCCTGTTTAGATAAAATGTCATCAGCCCGATGTATACAAGCATGCCCATGCCGAAGCCAAATACAACACCAATCCCGCCCATCTCTGCGACCTTAGGCCTGCCGGGCTTGTTCATGTCAAAGCCGAGAAGGCCGATCTCTGGAGCTTTAGAAATCCACTTCCTAGTCGTGACCCAGGTGACAAGGAAGCTGACAATTATGCTTAATGATATCACAAGCTCCATAATATCATTGTTTGCATTAGACAAGCAATATATCAACTTTGTCCTTAATCAATATTGAGGACCGTATATTTACGGCGCTGATGCAATAATGGCTGTCAGAAGACGAAGCGTTTGCATTGATCTTATGCTACCTTCTTTTGGAAATGCAGTTTATCTAGTCGTAACTCTGAGGATGATATTAGCATTTCTTGATATTCATACTCAAATAGTGGCATTAAACAAACGCACCTTTGGGAAATCCGAAGATATAAGTCCCATTATGATAGATCAGATCATAACGATCCTCAGGATAGCTCAGATTCACCACAGGATACGCTTGAAGATACTCGGCAAAGGGCGGCACATATCCTGGCCTGGATAGGGATACATTGGAGATATAAATCAGACAACGAGCCGGGCTAAAGCTGCCAAGAGCATTGACCACATCAGGATTTCCAGGATCGGCAATGATTCTCGGAATCAGGCCAGGATCGAAAGGCGCACTTGCTGTCCACATGCGTGAGTTAGCTACCCCTATGCCAGCTATCGGATAGACCCAGGCCCCAGTCTCATCTAAATTGATGCACACCGCGTCACTGTAGTTCTGCTCCTCCAGCCATTTGATTGCCCTGTAGTCCTCCTGGGGCAGACCCCAGGAGCCTGCAAAGCTATGGAAGACGGCAAACATTGCAAGAATCCCGCAGAGGGCGAGAATTATCATAAAACCAGCCCGAACTTGTAGACTTGCCCCATCCATCTTTGACAGAGCTATGGCCGCAAGAAGGCTTAAAGGCAGATAGAGGCCCAAGAGCAGCCGGTCAGCAGTGCCTACAAACCCAAGTGGCCCGACATCCGCCAAAAGCATTATCAGGACTATTGCAGCCGCCCAGGTGAGTGCCAGATGATCCATCCGATCACGCCTGATGAACGCAATCACTGCACCAAAGAGCGAGAGAAATGCAGGATACCATCGCGCTGCATATGCACTCGCCAGGCTCTGGTCGGAGAGGACCGAGGTCAGGAACTGCGGACCGTGGGCCACGTGGGCCAGGACCGCCACCATGCCAGCCGCCACTGCTGCGATTATTATCTTGGCAGCCGATCTCTGCCGAACAAAATGACAGCAACGGCCTGAATGAATTGCAGCCATCCACAGGAGCAACACTCCACCAGCGAGTGCCAGCAGTCGCGCATGACCAAAGAGGACTCCCAGAAGAAATACGGGCAATAGCCTCCTGTCAACCGGCACGGCGAGAAGAGAAGCGACCAAGAACATCTCAGCAGTAATTGTGGGATATCCAGCCCATATGAGATTGCTGTAGTGGGCTGAGAAGACAAAGCAAGCGAGGAGGAGGGCATAGACTGCCACATCTCTTCTGCCCATCTCCCTCACTATCGAATAAAGAAGCATCGTGGTTATCGCAGTTATCAATACGGGAATGGTCCTGACAACATCGAGCAAAGGAAATACCCTGGCCCAGAGATAACAGAAAAGATGAAAACCCTTGGGGTAGTACTCCCAGTAGCTTCCCAGTGGCGGTATGGATACTGGAACTGGACGACCATCAAGCAGCATGCGTATTATCTCGGCATGGGCCAGCGCGTCCCCACCCATCCAGATAATTATGCGATCGAAATAGAACAGGCAGAGCAATAAATATAACGATGTAATTGCCAGAGCGATCCAGTCCTCGCGATCCAGCCGAGTATCCCCAGGTCCCACGATCTTTTTCCAGTCGCGCAGAAACAATATAACGCCTAACAGCACGATGCCGCCCTGAAGCATCATGGGACTGACGCCAAGCAGCACGGATAATGCTCCAGCTATTATGATTATGGCAAAGCCGAAAACAGAGGAGAGAAGCACCTTCGACAGCCACCTTGCCCTCGGAGCCATATAAAAAACAACCGGAGCGGCGCAAATCGCTGTAATGCCAAAGACAACAATAGCCAGGATTATGTCGAGGATCAGGACCATCACCAGAAGATAGTCCAAGTTTAGATAATCACAGATTTATGAAGCTTCCCTGACGTTCGAACAGAGATTGGTCCAAAACATGATATAGTCCAAAAGATCTGTACCGGACATGGATGCCTTGCAAGGTATTGTTTTAGGAATAATGCAGGGAGTATTCGAGTGGCTTCCCATAAGCAGTGAGGGCCAGAGCATGCTGGTCATGATCAACTGGCTTGGTATTTCGCCAAATGACGCCCTCTCCTATTCGATATTTCTTCATCTGGGGACCATGTCTGCCGTCCTCATTCGTTTCCGGCATAAGTTTCTAAAAATGATCCGCGAGATTGACTCCAAACTAACTCGAATCGTAATCGTCTCAACCCTCTGCACCGGCATCACTGGCATTCCCTTATACCTGCTCTTTCGGGATAGTTTCACAGGAGGCAGGGAGGCGACTCTACTCATTGGTGCTCTGCTCATAGCCACAGGTCTATTGCTCAGATTCAAAGGGTCCGGTTCCAAGAATGCAGAGGATATGAGTCAGAAAGACATGATCACTCTTGGTCTTGCCCAGGGATTTTCAATACTGCCGGGAGTGTCCAGATCAGGCACCACCCTGACAATCCTGCTCATGAGTGGCCTCAAACAGGATGAAGCATTAGCTGTGTCTTTCATCATCAGCGTGCCTGCGGTGTTGGGTGCCATAGTGCTGGATCACAATGTTGCAGCTCTTCCGTGGATGGCTGCAGCCACCATGTTGATAGCTTCCCTTGTGGTGGGATATCTGACGATGGATCTCATGATCAGGTTTGCGAAGAGGATCAACTTCTCAGGATTCTGTCTGGTTCTTGGCATGATCACGTTGTTGCTGGCACTTGGACTATGAGCAAGAAACAGAGTGCTGCACGATTTTTCATTGGCTTATTGTTGATCGCATCTCTGCTCTACAGGTTTGATCCGGAAGTCGTCTTTTCTACCATCATCTCAGCCAAACTCAACTATCTGTTCCTTGCCGCTGTTGTCTACAGTATAACCTTTTTCATCCTATCGTCCAGATGGAGGATGATCCTGCACCGCATGGGTGTGCATCTCTCAATTGTCCCTGCCTATCAAGCCTTTGCAGGCGGCATGATAATCTCGGACATGACTCCAGGAAGAATCGGTGAGCTTGCCAGGCCGCTTCTTGTAAGGGATAAAATCGACCTCAATCGGGGAATAGCCTCAGTAGCTATTGACCGTTATGCAGATATCTTGACCACATTCATCCTAGGCCTCTCTGGAATGCTGCTCCTTGCCCAACAGGGATCTCATCTTATCCTGGCATCGCTGGTAATTCTAGTGATACTTTTTAGTTCGTCTGCTTTTTGGTTTAAACGACATTTTATATTAAAACAAGTAGATAGGTTAGGGTCCTCGCGCCTGACGGAAATTGTCCGCGCCCTGGACAATTCTTTGCACGAAGTGACCAATATCAAGGAGCTGATGCTGAGATCCGTGCTGCTCACTGCGGTCGCCTGGATCTTTCATGCCTTAAGGATCGCACTCATAGCAAAATCAGTAGGCTTTGATGTGCCTCTGCAAATGCTATTTCTGCTCCAGCCACTGGTCAGCTCATTAGCACTGGTGCCGATAACAGTCTCCGGGCTAGGTCTCGTTGAAGGGGGCCTAGCAGCCATTCTGCATGGGCTTGGAGTTCCTGTTGCTGCGGGAATATCGATCGCACTGATGGATCGCGCCATTACCGTGGCGTTTCACATCCTGATAGGCGGCCAGTGCGCCATGAAGGTCCTGTAGAGAGAAGATGCAAGCCATTCCAGTGGATCATCTGACTTTTATAAGTCTTTTTAAGCCCGCCTCAAGAGATACTTCTGCCTTGAATCCAATCTCGTTTTCCGTTTTTGTTGTATCAGCTAATGTGTCCTTTACGTAATTTTTTATTGGATTTTCAGTATATTTCGGCTTTATTCCGGTGCCGAGCTGTTGGTTGAGGATATCAATCACATCATTGAAGCTGTAGGCTTTTCCCGTGCCCACGTTCAGTATGCCGTGATAATCCGACTGCATGGCCAACCGGAGGGCTCGGACCACATCCCGGACGTTCGTAAAGTCTCGGGTCTGCGTTCCGTCCCCGAAGATGATGGGCGTCTCTTTTCTTTGCATCTGCCACATGAACTGGCTGACCATATTGGCATACTGCTTCTTGGCCTCTTCTTTCGGCCCGTAGACTGAAAAGAACCTCATGCCGGCTGAGCTGATGCCATAGAGCCCCCGGTAGAGTTCGGCTATCCTCTCCATAGCCAGGCGAGCCTCTGTATAATAGTCGGAAACCCGAATGATCATGTCCTCGCGATGAGGCGGTACCAGGCCGTTGTAGAGTGAGGACGACGAAGCATAAACCACCCTAGCCCCGCATTTTTGGGCCAGCTCGAAGACTGCAGTAAAACCATTGATGGCCTCGCCCACAAGATATGGATTATTCTTGTACATGGGCGACGATGACGGTATCCCCAGATGGTAGATCTTCTCTGGATGCAGGTCCAGGCCCGGCAGGTCATTGCAGCTAGCTTTAATAAGCTTCAAACTGCCCTTAAGACCCTCCAGATTGCCTGGGCTTCCTGTATGCATATTATCCAGAACAACAACCTCGTCCCCCGCTGCCAAGAGCTCCTCCACCAGGTTGGAGCCGATAAATCCCGCGCCGCCTGTAACAAGTGTACTCATGATTATCCGCTTCCTAAAGATCTCTCGCCACTATATCCATCTGTCGA
>JAJRAX010000248.1 GCA_028679775.1 Methanothrix sp.
CTTTGCGCAGGTGGTCGGCATCCAGGTCGAAGATGAGATCCGCGCCCTGCCAGATCTTTTCCTTCATGGTGGGCGCGCCGGGCTTCTGGTAGTAAGCGGCGGAGTGGTAGAGGTGGCGCGGTACCATGCTGCGCACGTAGTCTGCGACTTCGCCGCTGCTGAGGAAGGACTTGTGGCGGCGCATACCGAAGTCGTCAAAGAACAGGAATCCCCATTCTCGCGACTCAAAGCCCGGCGGAATCTCAAGCGATGATTCCAGGTAATACTCTCTGAACTTCGAGACCAGGAAATTATGGGTCAGGGCATTCAAGCCATCACCTCAATAAACCTCAGGCCGACGGTCGGCGAAGCATGTGATCTCGCGGCGCACCTGATCGCGCTCGCACTGGTCTATCTCGCCAATGATCACGGCCTCATCCTGCCCGGCCTCCGCCAGCACATCGCCGCGAGCGCTGACGATCAACGAGCCTCCGCCGCTCGCAAAGTTGCAGGCCACATGGGGAAGCTGGTTCTCGATGGCGCGGGCCATGCACAGCGCCCGCCACTGCGCCCGCCGCGCCGCTGGAAATTGGGCCACGGTAACCAGAAAGTCCGCACCCTGCAGCGCGAGCGCGCGCGCGACCTCGGGGAAGCGCAGATCATAACAGACCTCTAAGCCCACCATGCCCCACTTTGTGGCCGCAGGTGAGATGAATTGTCCGCCGTCGAAGTGCTCTTTTTCTTGGCCGAAGGGATGGATCTTGGCCCGCAGCTCCAGCCCGCCCGCATCCAGGCAAAATCCGAGATTTGAGCGACCGTTTCGAATGGAACCGATGATAAGACAATCGTGTTCTTTTGCCATCTCGCGGAATGGGTCGAGGGATGGATAGGGCGGCTTGTCCTGATACGATGCAAAGGACGACGGTGCAGCTTGTTCATAGCAAAATCCGGTCAAAAAAAGCTCTGGAAAGACCAGAATCCTAGCACCCTTGTCCAGTGCCGCGCGGGCTAACTTCAGTGCCCTGGACAGGTTATCCTGCGGGCGGCAGGGATCTACGCGTTGCTGGAGGCAGGCTGCACGCATAATAAAAAAAGGGCAAGTTCGTATATATTAAGATAGACGTGACTTCCTCCCATGCCCCTGAAGTGGCAGGGCTTCCTACGTCATCGATCTAACTTGCTTTGATGGTTTGCTCAGAGTAGAGGTCGGATCTTGATAGGCACTTCCCCTCAGTCCGAGGGTGCGAATGTTCAGGCTGGCATTGATGTCTCGGTCCATTTCTAGCCCACAGTTAGGGCAGCGATGGACTCTTTCTGCCAGCGTCTTAGGAACGATTATACCACACCGGGAACATTTTTGAGATGTATATGCAGCATTAACCAGTTCTACCACTTTGCCAGCCTTTGCAGCTTTGCTCTGAGTGAACTGAATTAGTTTGCCCCAAGCATGGTCTGAAATATGTTTTGCCAGATGGTGATTCTTAAGCATGCCTGAAATATTAAGGTTCTCGAATACAATTAGGTCGGCTGAATCTACGAGCATCTTGGATACTTGATGCAAGAACTCATCCCTATGATGCTGAACATCTTGACTGATCTTAGCGACCTTCGCTTTTGCTTTCCGTCTATTGGCCGAACCCTTCTTTTTTCTGGAGAGGTTCCTTTGGGCAACTGCAAGCTTCTTTTCTGCCTTGACGTAGTATCGTGGATATTCAACAGTTTCACCACTGGAAAGAGCAACCAGACTCTTCACGCCCACATCCACACCAATAGCGGTCTTTGGCTCAATCGGAGATACATCTTCAACCTCGGATACTAAGATCACATACCAGTGACCTAAATTATCCTTCTTGATGGTGCAAGTCTTGATCCGCCCTTCGACCTCTCGGTGCTTGAAGATCCGGATCGTACCAATCTTAGACAGAGTCAGCTTTGAGCCATCCAGCTTGAATCCAACTTGCGGATATGTGAAAGACTTATACCAGCCATCTCCTTTGAATCTAGGGTATCCTGGTTCTTCCCCTGCCTTGACCCTTCTGAAAAAGGCTTTGAAGGACTTATCCAGCCTGCGAAGAACATCTTGCAGTACCTGGGAAAAGATACCTTTGAAGTTTCCGTCTTTCTTCTCAGCTACCAACATGGCGGCTTGGTCCTCATAGGTCCGACTGATGCTTTCTAGTTCGTAGGCATTCTTCCTATCAGCCAATGCCAGGTTGTAGAGATGCCTGCAAGTATCTATGGTTAGTTCTAATTGGGCTTCTTGGTGCCTATTAGGGTACATCCTAAAATTGTAGGCAGTCTTCATCCCTGGTACTCCTCGATGTATCGCTTGATTACTTCAGCCGAAATATAGATTTCGCTTCAAGTTTCAATAGCATTAGGCACGGCATTCATCCCGCCCCCTGAAGGGGGCGGGTCTTCTGCCTGCTTTTCTATAATCATACTCGGTGTGGCCACTTTCGCTCTTCCCACGTCCATTCTAACCTCGGGCTTCGTGGACGAGCTGCAAAAGCGTCGCGAGGAAGCGGAAGCCGTAGAGCGCGAGCATAACGAAGATGGTCCTTGACTGTGTATCTAAGGCGTCTCTTTTATGAGCAGCAAAATTGTGTGCACAATTCTAGCACGCAATAGCGCGCCAAAAAGTTATGTTTATATCTAGAAAAGCTCTCTCGGACTGTTGAGATGGAACCGAGTCTGAAGAAGCGCATCTTTGGCATCCTGGAGCCGGGAGATGAAGACAGCAAGTACTTCGACCCCTTCATCATGAGCTTGATAGTTTTAAATGTAGTAGTCGTCGTGCTGGAGACGGTGCAGTGGCTCTACGTTCGTTATGTTCCGCTCTTTCATGCGTTTGATGTTTTCTCCGTGGCAGTTTTCTCCGTGGAATATCTCTTGCGCCTGTGGAGTAGCACGGAAGACCCCAGATACTACAACCATAGTTCCCTGAGCGGCAGGCTGCGGTTCATGGTCTCGCCTATGGCCTTGGTAGATCTCTTCGCCGTTCTACCCTTCTACCTGCCGTTCATCATCCCGGAGCTGAGGTTTGTGCGGGCGGTTCGCCTCTTCCGGCTCTTCCGAGTGATGAAGCTGGCACGCTACTCGGATTCCCTGCAGACCTTCATCGATGTGCTGAGGCTGAAGAAGGATGAGCTGGGGCTGATCTTCTTCACCATCATGATCCTGCTCATCATCTCCTCCAGCCTGATGTACGAAGCGGAGCATGAGGCCCAGCCGGATGCCTTCTCCTCCATCCCGGCGGCCATGTGGTGGGGCATCGTCACCCTGGCCACGGTGGGCTATGGCGACATGTTTCCCATAACGCCTCTCGGAAAGCTGATCGGCTCCGTGGTGGTGATCCTGGGAATCGGCCTCTTCGCTCTTCCCACGGGAATGCTGGCATCGGGCTTCGCCGAGGTGGTTCAGGCCAGGAAAGAAGCAAAAGAGAGGAAGGGCATGGTCTGTCCGCACTGTGGCCGGGTAATCGAAGGTCAGCTGGTGGATACGATCTGCACGGCGCGCGAAGATGCCCGAGAGGAGGGGCGAAAAAAGTAGTCTGGCCCATGACGGTATTTGCCGGCAGGTCGACATGAATTCGCAAAAAATCAAATCGGACAAATCCCAATGGAATTGCGATAGACGGATATAGAAGTTCCCTGGTTTTAGCTACTGGATAACCATGAGTACACTTGTGACTGGTGGAGCAGGATTCATAGGCTCAAATCTTGTGGAGGAGCTTTTAGCCGCGGGAGAAAATGTGGTAGTTCTGGACAACATGCATACCGGAAGCCCCAGCAACCTGGACGGTTTGAAAGGCTGCCTAAAGATAATTGAGGCGAGCTGCAACAATCTTCTCGGAATGGATCTTTGCCCCGAGAAGATTTACCATCTGGGCATTCCGTCCTCATCGCCCATGTATAAGAAGAATCCATATCTAGTGGGAGAAGCGCTGAATGGCTTTACGGCGGTCTTCGAGCTGGCCAAGAAATCCGGAGCCAAGGTGGTTTATGCTTCGTCCTCATCACTGTATAATGGACTCTTGCCACCTCATCGCGAGGATATGACGATTCAAGTCGCAGACTATTACACAGAGGCCCGGCTGGCTATGGAAAGGATGGCTGAACTCTACAAGAGGCTCTTCGACGTAAACTCAGTGGGCATGAGGTTCTTCTCCGTGTACGGGCCGAAAGAGACGGCAAAAAAACAATATGCTAATATGGTCACTCAATTTCTCTGGGAAATGCAGAAAGGAAACGCGCCTATTATCTTCGGAGATGGATCGCAGACGAGGGACTTTACCTATGTCAAAGATGTGGTGCAGGCGCTGAGGCTAGCGATGAAGTCGGACTATCACGGTATCCTGAATGTGGGAACGGGAAAGGCGTATACATTCAACCAGACGATCGAGATTTTGAACAAAAATCTAGGATTAGACGTCAAGCCGCAACATGTAGAAAATCCCATAAAGAACTATGTTTTGCACACCTTATCCGATACCGCAAAGACTGAAAAAGTACTCGGATTTAAAACTAAATACAACTTGGAAGACGGAGTCAAAGAGCTTCTTCGATTCTACATAAAATAAGGCGGTGGGATATTGGATTTGAACGGCAAAAATATTTTAATAACCGGAATAAGCGGCTTCGTTGGATCAAGAATGGCCCGAAGGCTGATTGATGGTGGCGCGAACGTCTTCGGTCTACTACGCCGTCGGGCGGACGGTAAAACTCCTCATAATTTGATGCGTCTGGATTTGGGAAAAGAGGTTCAGCTAGTTGAAGGTGATCTGGAGAGTATTTCGAGCATAGGGTGCGCTATAACCGCCAGCGATCCGGATATTATTTTTCATCTGGCCGCCCAATCCTTTGTGCCGCGTTCATTTGTCGATCCCAATGAAACCATGCTCTGCAACTGCTGGGGAACCTCTAACCTTCTGGAGGCGGTGAGGGTCAAGGATGCAGATCCGATAGTGGTATTCGCAGGGAGCAGCGAGGAGTACGGCCTTGTCCTCTCCTCAGAGGAGCAATACCGAAAAGCGGTGGAGAAGTACGGTTCCGTATTCCCTGCTCCGGAGCATCTGCCTGAGGTGCCAATCGCAGAGACCAATCCGCTCCGGCCAATGTCCCCCTATGCTGTGAGCAAGGTTTACGGCGATTTCTTGATGAGGAACTATTGGTACTCTTATGGTGTAAAGACGCTCATCTCCCGGGCCTTCAACCACGAAGGCGCGGGCAGAGGAGATATGTTTGTGACCTCGGTGGCTACCAACCAGGTGATGAAGCTGAAGTTCGGAGAAGCAGATACCATTACTATTGGAAACGTAAACGCCTTCAGGGATTGGAGCCACGTAGATGATGTAATTGAAGGCTATCTGCTACTGGCGGAGAGAGGCAAGTATGGAGATGTATACAATCAAGGTTCTATGAGGACCAACTCCGTCATGAGTTACCTGCTGATGAGCCTGGAGGAAGCAGGCTATCAAGTCAGCAAGATTGAGACCTTCAAAGGAGAGAAAACTATAACGGAGCCCAATGAGCCTGACAACTCGCCAATCTTCGGCCTGGATTTCGAGAAGACAAAGGTAGACGGCAAGATGCTCAGAGGAGAACTCGAATTCGCGTCAGAGGACGGAGGCGTGATCGCGTACGCTGGAGTGAAGAAGATAAAAATTATCTTCAACCCCGAGAGATTCAGACCTGCAGAAGTTCCCATACTGCTTTCGGACACGAAGAAGATTGAAGCTCTCGGCTTCAAAAAAGAGCATACTGTAAGGGACATCATTAAGGACCAGCTTGATCACTACTTGGCCGAGAAGGAGCGCAAGGGATCGTATTGAGGGTTGCCATTTTCCTGGACTACATCGGAGCCATAGGCGGAGGTGAGCGCGTTGCTCTGTTGCTGGCCAGTGCACTTAAGGCAGACATAATAACCACGGATATTAGCCCGGAAGCTGTGCAGCGACTGGGATACGGGGATGTCAGAATAAGAAGCCTGGGCAAGACGGTAAAGCTTCCTCCTTTCAAGCAGATCTCCGCATCGCTTTTATTTGCCACGTGTGATTTCTCGAATGAGTATGACTTTTTTATTTTTTCTGGAAACTGGTCTCATTACGCAGCTAAGAGGCACCATCCTAATCTCTGGTATTGTTACACTCCCGTGAGGGCATTCTATGACCTGAAGGAGGTTATGATCTCCAGGCAATCCAATGCAGTCAGGCGAATTCTGGCAGCTCTGTGGATTGGAACGCATGCCTGGTTTGATCAGCGCTCAGTGCGAAACCTGGACAGAATAGTGGCAATCAGCGCCAATGTGCAGCGGCGCATAAAGTATTATCATAACAGATCCGCAGAAGTGATTTATCCGCCGGTGGATACCGGCAAGTTCAGATACGATGAGCATGGCGATTTCTGGCTCTCCGTTAACAGAATCTACCCCGAAAAGAGGATAGATCTGCAGTTCGAGGTATTCAGGGCACTTCCGGAAGAAAGGATGGTAGTAATTGGGGGATATGCAGAAGGCGATCATGCTGCCAGATACTATAAAAAACTGACATTGGATATCCCAGAGAATGTTGAAATGCGTGGAGCCGTCAGCGAAGAAGAGTTGATAGAACTCTATGCTCGTTGCAAAGGCTTAATATGCACAGCGCAAGATGAAGACTTCGGACTGACGCCCGTCGAGGCCATGGCTAGCGGCAAGCCTGTGGTGGCCGTGAATGAAGGTGGCTTTAAGGAGACTGTAATAGACGGCAAAACCGGATTGCTGGTGAAAGCTAACAAAGAGGAACTGAAGGCAGCCGTGAAAGAGATAGCCAGACATCCAGAAAGATATAAGGAAGCATGCCTGACGCGCGCCAAGGAGTTCGACACTCACATATTCCTGGAAAGAATCAACAAGAATATATCTTGAGGCATAATTTTGGGTAAGCTCAATGATGACTTTAAGCCATCTCCATGTGTTGTGGAGTTACAGAGATCTAGTAATTCGCCTGGCCTGGAGCGATTTCAAGCTGCGCTACAAGAGTTCCGCGCTGGGTTTCTTCTGGTCGCTTCTGGAGCCACTGCTCATGCTTATAGTGCTTTACATGGTCTTTTCTAACCTCATGCGCATCCAGGTGGAGCACTATCAACTCTTTCTGTTGCTCGGCATAATTACCTGGAACTTCCTAGAAAGAGGGACGTCCATGAGCATCGGAGGTATCATCGGAAAGCCCAGCCTGGTTCAGAAGGTATATTTTCCCAGGGACATCCTGGTGATATCTACCTGCTTTACGGCTCTGATGATGACGGCACTGGAGATCGTGGTCTTCGTGATCTTCATGGTCGTCTTCAGGGTCGTTCCAGGTGTAGCGGTAGCATATCTCCCCATATTATTTGTATTCGAATTTATAACAGTCCTGGGATTATCGATGGCGTTAGCTGCTCTTAATGTTTACTTTCGAGACGTGCAGTTCATTTGGCGGCTCATCCTTCAGATTGGGTTCTTCGCGACACCGGTTATATATCCGATATCTATATTTCCACCAAACCTTCAAAAATTTATAATGCTGAACCCAATGGCATGTCTCATCTCTATGATGAGGGATTGTACCCTTTATCAGATGGCTCCGGCTTCTGCCGAGCTGGCGTATGTGGTCGTATCGGCGTTGGCTCTGCTCTTCATAGGATATCTTATCTTCGGGCGACTGGAACCAAAATTTGCGGAGGCGATCTAGAATTGTCCGCCGTTGAGGTCAATGGCCTCTGGAAAACCTTTCAGATTCCTCATGAGCGGAAGACGACGCTCTTTGAGAATCTGGTAGGGCTGATGAAACCCAGGCAGTATGAGAGCTACACGGTATTGAAAGACGTGAGCTTTGAGGTAGAAGTGGGTGAATGTATTGGCATAATAGGAGACAACGGCTCTGGCAAGAGCACGTTGCTCAAGATTATTGCCAACATCTTGCGGCCCACCAAGGGAGAGGTAAAAGTAAGGGGATTGATGACGCCATTCCTTGAGCTGGGCGTGGGCTTTCAGCCAGACCTCACCGTGAGGGAGAATGTGGGCATCTATGCCACAATTATGGGACTATCCAACGGAGAGATAAGGGAGAAGATGAACGAGGTCATAGAGTTTGCTGACCTCAGAAAGTTCGAGGACACAAAGCTAAAGAACCTCTCATCCGGGATGCAAGTTCGTCTGGCGTTCTCTACTGCTATCCAGACGGATCCTGACGTGCTTTTGGTGGATGAGGCTCTGGCAGTTGGAGACATGGAGTTTCAGCAGAAGTGCTTCCAGGTCTTCAAGAAGTACAGGAATGAGGGAGTCACAATACTCTTTGTATCACATGACATGAACGCAGTAAGGAGGCTCTGTGATCGGGTATTGCTTCTGCGTAATGGGGAGCGTATAGATTTTGGTGATACAAACAAAATTATAGATAAATACATATATGCCGTAGATGAGACGACTAATGAGGATGCTAAGGCTACGGTAGAGAAAGAGACCAGGTGGGGCAATAAGCTTATAGAGATAACTCATGTTAAGTTCATAGATAAATGCGGAAAAGAGAACGACAATTTCATATCTGGGGACTCGTTTGTCGTGAGGATATTCTATCAGGCGCATGAGAAGATAGTATCACCGGTTTTCGGGATAATTTTCTATTCTCAAGAGACCTACTGTTATGGAACTACCACGGAGTTCAAGGGATGTGATACAGGGATTATCGAGGGTAGTGGCTATGTCGATCTGCTTATGGAGAACTTGCA
This sequence comes from Methanothrix sp., assembly GCA_028679775.1. GTDB lineage: Archaea > Halobacteriota > Methanosarcinia > Methanotrichales > Methanotrichaceae > Methanothrix. Next base: position 8,727 of record JAJRAX010000248.1, read on the forward strand.
CCTCCTGCAAGGACGGTTCGATGTTACTGTTGCAGTAGCTTCCTCGGACTACAAAACGCAATACGATTGGCACGACCGGCTATACTCATTCAATGTACACAATCCAACAAGAGACCAAGGCATATTCGCGATGGAAGGCAACTGGACATTACGTCAACTGCCATCCAGTGAAAGGGATGGCTTGTCAAAGCCGTAGAAGCCCCTACTCCTTCTGGGTAGGAAGCCATTCTAGAAAAGCAGGCAGAAGACCTGCTCCCTTCAGGGGGCGGGATGAATGCCGTACCTACTGCATTTGGGTCGTGTACTCGGTTAACTGAATAATTTATATATTGGCACCTCCAACTATGATTGGGATATAGCGATGGATGAAGAGCTGGATTTATCGAACTACTGGTGTTGGCAGGAGGACTGCCCCGATCATGGGAAAACCTGTGCTGGAAACATAGTTCTGAAGGAACGATACGGGAAAGATAATAGAGCGCTTCTCAAATGCAA
>JAJRAX010000373.1 GCA_028679775.1 Methanothrix sp.
AACTCTTTAATCTTTGAATTGGGGAATTTAGGTTTACCAGTTTCTTTATCTTTCTTAAAAAAGTGTTTTGTATTCTTAACAAGACTACCGAAACTGTAGATAGAATCGTCATCTATAATTTTATACGGACGCATCAACAAGTTTCCTTGTGGAGCTATATAGGTTTTTCTAATATCTTCAAGTGAACCAGTAAACCCGCCGAAAGAGATATGGAAATCTATCCATGAACCATTATCAGCTATCTTTTCCTTTTGCATTTTTGCATTTCGACAAAGTTCTTCAGCAAGTTGATAACCACGCGAAAAGGGAAATTTTAATTTTGTAATAGCTACCCCGGCACATGCTGTTAATTTATTACCATCACTTACTTCTTTCTCTTCAAATATTTTTAAGAATTTTTCAGCAAAATAAATTCCAAGCCTGCCATCACAAACGAATGTGATATCATCGCCACCAAGAATAATAAGTCTAATTGGAAGAATTTTATCTTCTAAAGATGTTTCATCCCTAATTATGTTATAATTTTCAATAATAAATAAAAGCAAATCCAAGTAAGAAGTTTTTGTAGCTTTTTCTAGAGATTTTGATAAATCAACTGTCTTTTTTAAAGAATCACATAATTCAAATCTTTGCCCCATATTGTTGCCATCGATGTGAACTATTGCAAGATGACTGTCTTCACCTCTTGAACTGCCCAGTTTTTCAAGTTCATCGGTAAACTTGAATCCATCTTTAAATATAGAATCATAATCCGAATCATGATGCAAATTTTCCTCAGCTTTTTTAGCTGCTTCAATTTTTGCTTTAGATATTGAAGAAACATATCCGCTTTCATAAGGTATTATTTTTTTGTCTTCATCATAAATATAAAGCCAGTCTTCCATTGAAAACCCTGTTCGCGGACAATCCCCGGTTAGTCCATGTGAAGGGAGATTTACTTGCGGGTGATATTTATTTTTGTTAACTGCTAGTTGTTCAAACAATTTATCTTTCCCTACTTTGAATTTAATATCGTCGTCATTATCAAATTCGATTTCTCCAATAGTTATAGAAGTTTTAATCCCGGGATATTCGACTAATAATACAGTAGTCCATTCTGTGGCAAATTCCTTTGCATTTGCTTCATTCTCAAAGAACAAAAGGGCGTTGCCCCCACCGATATAACCTTGCGGGTCTTGCAGAGGTTTTGTTTTAACATGCGAGTGTTTGTAAATGGATTCCACTAAAAAAGAAGCCCCGATATTTTCCTTTAGTTTATTACTTGCAAATACATAGTTCTGAATTGATAGAGTATCAATTAACACACAAGTGTATTTAGACATAGAAGTACCTCGCAAAAATTTTAGATTCTACAAAAAAATATTGACAAGCTGTAAATGCAGAACACCGTGAATAATGTTTTCGGCTAGCCATAAGAATGTAATTTGTTTATTCTTTGTGATCGGGAATGGAATTCTGTATTGAATATGTTAAAAAATTTAGCTTTAGGCAAGTACTTTATAGAATTAGTATCGGATAATTTCTATGATTAATAGGCACAAAATCCGCTTTAATCTAATCTTTATTTTCAATAATTACTTTGAATATGTCACATAATTACTTCCTACTACAATATTTTACAAAAAGATTTGCTGCATCCCTCAAGTTTTACTGCTGTGGGTGGCTATAAACCCGCCAAAAAAGAAGGCGGGCAAGTTTGAGTTTTGCTTAGAGAGTATTATAAGCAATTTATAAAAGATTCACAGCTTCTCTCAAGTTTTGTTGTTGTAAATGACTGTAGATTTGGGTGGTTGAAAGCGCTTCATGGCCGAGTAATTCTTTAACTACATATAATGAAACGCCTCGCTGGACCAACAGCGAAGCAAATGAATGACGTAAAGAGTGAAAATGAATTTTTTCATTAAGACTGGTAGATCGAACATATTCTTTAAATTTTTTACTGACATAATCCTCATGTAATCTTTTATCACTAGAATCTGTGAAGACAAAATCATCAGAAGTGATATTGAAGATTTTCGGGGTTCGAAAGGATAACACTTTTTCAAGATTATGGTTGAATGGAATAATCCTTTCCTTTTTACTTTTTGTTGTGAAGGTATCGGAACATTGAACTGTAATTTGATTTTCGTTCAAGTCAATCCAAGTCCATTTCATATTTACTAATTCGCCAAGGCGCATACCAGTATAAAATGCGGTGATGAATAAATCCTTCAAATATTTCTCTTTTGTCTTTTCTAAAATCCTTTGAAGTTCATTTTCGGAAATAAAAGCAGGGAACGCTTTTG
>JAJRAX010000023.1 GCA_028679775.1 Methanothrix sp.
TATATCTCCCACAGCTCTTAAATATCCTCTGAGCCATCCCCTGACAGGTGCCGAGATGTTTAGAGATATTCTCACTATATGCTGGTCCATCAAGGAGGTCAATCGGAACCTCTCTGATAGGAAATCTATATCAGACGTTTCCATCAAGTATCTTAAAAATTCATGCTCCAATCTGGCCGGGCTGATGCGAGAGGCGAGCAAAACCATGCCCAATGAGGTCCTCTTGGTTGAGGATAATAAGGGAGCCCGAAAGAGTTTTTCCTTAAATGAGGTTGCAGAGATGCTTTATGATGCTCGAACGATAGTAGAGCTGAATCTGATCGACAACATCAGCCGGTGGGCGAGGGCTCAGCTGCCCTCTTTTGAAAAGGTCGCGCCTCAGGACTCATAGGGCTCATCAATAGCATTTCAGAGCAGGTTGTATCATCATCGGCGTCGCGAATAGGCCCTTGCTCCCAATCGGTTATCAATTTTTCTGCTTCCATGATTCCATGACGCGATTAGGCGTGCATGTTTCTGTGGCTGGCGGTCTGGATAGGGCCGTCATCAGGGCTTCTGAGAAAGGCTGTGATGCTTTCCAGATCTTCTCCTCGAATCCTCGAAGCTGGAGATCAAAGCCCATCACCGAAGAATCAGCAGAGAGCTTTGTCTTCCTGCTCCAGCAGTCCGGCCTTTCACCAGCAGTCGATCACATGCCCTACCTACCAAATCTTGCCTCGGCAAAGGACGAGGTCTATGCTCAGTCGGTTCGGGCTTTAGCCAGGGAACTCGATCGGTGTCGGACGCTGTGCATACCTTATCTCGTCACTCATCTGGGAAGTCATCTCGGTTCCGGACGGGAGAAAGGGCTCGTGAGGATCGTCGCTGCTCTGAGGGACGCCTTTGACAGGTCCGAAGGCAATGTCGTCCTGCTCTTAGAGAACAGCGCCGGCACGAAGAACAGCATGGGCAGCACATTTTCTGATTTGGCCGAGATCCTTTTCTCACTGCCGGAAGAGACCAGACGTCTGGGAGTATGCCTGGACACCTGCCACCTTCATGCTGCAGGGTACGACCTGAGGTCCGGTCCAGCATTGGATGCCACTCTCGATCTGTTTCAGGAGATGGTTGGCCTGGAGAGGCTAATGCTCATCCATCTCAACGATTGTCGGGGCAGTCTGGGAGCACATCTGGACAGGCACGAGCATATTGGCCTAGGCCAGATCGGCGAAGAGGGCTTCCGGGCAGTTTTGACCCATCCCGCACTGGCTCGATTGCCCATGATACTGGAGACGCCGGTTGATACTTGTCGGGGCGACCAGGGCAATCTTGAGGTCGCGAGGCATCTTGCCTCAGGGATAGAATAGTTTCTCAACGACCAGCATCAGTGCATCATTGGATATGGGCTTGACCAGGTAACTGCTTGCTCCGAGATCGTAGCTCTTCTGAATATCCTGGTCTTCATTGGATCCTGTCAGGATGACCACGGGTATGGTGTCCAGGCTCTTGTCTTTCTTGAGGAGGGTGAGGAGGTCTATGCCGCTGATATCTGGCAGATTGATATCCAGCAAGATGAGCTGGGGCAGATATTCTTTGGTTTTGTTTTGCAGAGCATCAAGGGCAACTTTCCCGCGGGTGGCAATGACCAGACCGCGGTCCAGCTTATTATGTTTCAATACCCGTTTTGTTACTGCTACGTCCTCTAAACTGTCTTCCACCAGCAGAATCCTTATCTGCAAATCCATAGATTCACCTGACACACTCGGGACACCTTTGCTCATCCATAATTTAGACCAATTGAATAGTAGCAACTACCCACAAAAATAGTTTTCCCACTGAATAGTTCATACACACTATTGATTGACATCAATTATGTCAGACCTGTACTGTTATCCGGAAAATAAAAACATTTAGGGAAAGAACCCAAAATTTTATTAACTCATAAATATAAATCTTCAGTATTCGTACTGAATTACAGTAAGATCCAGATATCCGCGCATTGTTTCGCATTTATACTTTGTCCTCCAAATATCTCTTCACTCGCCCGCTGGATAGGAGGACAACCCGGCTCAGGGGGACCTCAGCCTCCAGATCGTATCCAAGGGCCGCGCCCAGAGCGTTTGAGAAGTCCAGGATTTCGGAGTGCAGGGGCATCGCCGTGCGGGTGAGCCTGTCTCGGGATCTGCCCAGGTGCATGTAGGCCTTGACCTCCACGAAATCCGGCTCTGCCCTCGCGATGATGCTCGCGTAGTCTTCTGGCCTATTCATGTTCAGGCCGCGAGCAAGGGTCATCCGTATCACGCTTCGACAGCGGTGCTGCGTTAGCATCTCCAGGCTCTCCTCAATCTTCGACCAGAAGTCTACTGCCGGGCGACAGACGCGCAGGTACTGCTCTACATCCGGAGCGTTGAGGCTGAGATAGAGCTGGGTTGGCTGGAGATCTGCCAAGACCTCGGGGTGAGTGGCGTTGCTCACTAAAAATGAGGTCATGCCTCTCTTCCTGATCAGATCGATAAGCTCCTTGAGGTAAGGATAGAGGGTGGGCTCGCCCATGAGGGAGAGTGCTATGTGTTTGGGCTCGCGCGCCTCGGCGAGCCTAGCAAGGTCCGTGGTCTTGGCCCCGCCGTAACCTGAGAGAAACTTCTTCTGGCCTGCTAGAAAGCCATCCAGGAGCGCCGCCGGCTCCATTGGCTCCTTTGCTGCAGGAACCGGGTCGTCTATCGGCCTCCAGCAATGCAGGCAGAGGTGGTTGCAGGCCAATGTGGGTGTGGCCTGCACGCAGCGGTGACTGGATATGCCGTAGAAGTGATGCTTGTAGCACTGATCCCCGCCGCGCAGGCTTCGATTGAGCCAGAGGCAGGGCTTGACCGCGCCTGCACCTATCAGGTGGTAGCCCTGGCGGGCGAGGGTCTCTGTAGCTTGATCTTGAGTCTCCATGACTGCAAAGAGTCACTATATCAGATGATATATAGTTACGTGTGACTTGGCAACGGCAAAGGATATGATCTGCAAGGCCCAATGTCTCATTCATATGGCCTGGCGATCGATGGTAGTGATTGCTATTTTGCTGGCGGCGATCGCGTCTGCTCACGGAGCAGAGCAGATTGTTGCCGCTCAGGAGATCGTGGACAGGGTCGCGGCCGAAGAACCTGTTTATTATAATAATATTACTGTCATCGGTTACCTGGACCTCTCCCTCCTGCCCGACGCCAGGGTACCTGCCTCATTCGTCCTGATCAACTCCAATCTGAACAATGCGAGCTTCGCCGGCGTCACATTCGAGCAGGATGCTATCTTCTGGGGTACGACCTTTGGCAATGCGAGCTTCGAGAAATCCGGATTTCTCGGCTATGCCGACTTTGCAGACGCGAGCTTTGCCAACACCAGCTTTTCCGCTTCATCCTTCTCCAGGCCAGCGGTCTTCGACAGCTCGCTCTTCATGGATCACGTGAGTTTCGAGGATGCTCGATTCTCAGAGGATGCTTCCTTCAACAGGGCCCGCTTCCTGAAAGAGGCCAACTTCAATTACACCAAATTCGAATCATACTCTTACTTCGCGTCCGCGAAGTTTTTGGGCGACGCTCTATTCTCGGATATCGACTTCGCCGATGACTCTGACTTTTCTCTTGCGTCCTTCGCCGGGCGTGCCAACTTTTATCAGTCTCGCCTCAATGCTCCCGGATTTTCGGATGTGGTCTTCTCAGGCCCTGCCCAATTCGGACTGGCCAGCTTCTCTGGCCTCGCCTCATTTGGGGCCGCGACGTTTGCTGATGAGGCCAGCTTTGGCCTCGCTAGATTCTCAGATGCAGCTTACTTTTCAGGGGCAAACTTCAGCAAGGATGCCATATTCGGCCTGGCCAAGTTTCAGGACATCGCCAGCTTCCAGGGAGTCAATTTCGATGGAGACCTCAACTTCAAGGCAGCAACGCTCTCCAATGTGCTTATGGAGAGAGCTATGTTTGGCAGTGGCTGCCGCATAATTTTAAACGACACAGACATCTCTCGCTTCCGAGCCCACTGGACAGATATCAGGGATCATGTTGTATGGGAACCGGGTGCTTATCTGGCTCTTGTCAACAATTACCATGGCCTCGGATGGTCTCTGGATGAGGACGACTGCTATTATCAGTATCGCAGATTGGACCAGGACAAAAAGAGATGGGGCTGGTCCAAGGCAATAGATGTTCTGGCCTGGCTCTCCTGCGGTTATGGAGTGTGTCCCAGCTATGCTGTGGCCTGGTCGTTGTTAACAATTCTGGTCTTTGGCCTGATCTTCTGGTGGAGTGACGGCATCCGTCGTTCCGCCAAGCCCCTCCTTGAGCCCATCAAGGAGAATGAAGTGGTCGAGCATGCAACTCTCCGAAATGCTCTATTCTTCAGCACAATGGTCTTTCTCTCACAGGGGCCCATTGATTTTCTGCCCGTGGGAAAGAATAGGTATCATGTCATAGTTGAAGGAATCATCGGCTGGCTGCTCCTGGCCCTCTTCCTGGTGACCCTTGGCCGGGTCATGATTCGGTAATCCAAAGGTGTAAATCCTGGGACCTATCTAAAAATGAGTCGGTGACGGAAATATCCCGATGGCTCCGGCAGATTCCAGGCCCCCTGTTAGTTCTACTGCTAGTCATCTTTCTCCTGGCAGGGGAGACGAATGCTATAGACGCCGGACTTGATGTCCTTGTTCCGCATGACCCTGCCAGTGGCGGCCAGACAATATCTGCAGAGGATCTGTTGGAGGAGATCGAATCGGGAGAATCCTTGAACATAAGCGGCCTGACCATAACCGGATCGCTGGATCTGAGCCGGCTGAGTGAGCCTGTCAGGCAGTCTATACGAATTACCAACTCCCGATTCATGGGCGCGACAAGAATGGAGTCTGTGACCTTCGCCCAGGGCCTGGACCTGAGGGGATGCACATTCGAGGATAACGTGAGCTTCGTCAAGTCCCGCTTTTTGGCAGACGCCAAGTTTTCTGGAGCCCAATTTATCAAGCAGGCAGACTTTGGCGATACCTATTTCGAGGCCCTCTCCTCCTTCATCAGCGCCCGGTTTTTCAATGACTCCAGCTTTGGCAATGTAGAGTTCAATGGCGATGCCGTCTTTTTAGACAGCTCTTTTGCCAAAGACGTCGATTTTGATGATGCCAAATTCATGAGATCTGGCTCTTTTCGAAACGCTCTTTTCGAGAACGTGCGGTTCTTTGAGACTGAGTTCGTCGGGCAGGTTACATTTCTGGATGCCACTTTTTTTGGCAATGCCACCTTTGCCGCAACCCGTTTCGATAGCGATGTGGTCTTCCGTAATTCTCGTTTTCTCATGGGCAGCACCTTCGGCCTCTCCAGCTTTGCTGGCCTCGCTGACTTCGGCCGGGTTGATTTTCAAAAGACGGCCTTCTTTGGGGGGGTGAAGTTCTCAGACCTGGCTTACTTCGTGGCCGCCCGGTTCAATGAGGACCTAATCCTAGAGGGGGCGAGGCTGTATAGCATGCAACTAGATGATGTATCATTTTCAGAAGCGTCCATGATCAACTTGAATAGCACCGATTTCACCAAATTCGTGGTCCACTGGAATACTATTCGGGATCGCATGGTTTACAACGGTGCCGCTTATCTGGCCCTGGTGAAGAACTACAAGAGCCTGGAGTGGTTTGACGAAGCCGATGACTGCTATTATGAATACAGGAGGATCGGTCAGAACAAGACACCCTGGGGCTGGGATAAGCTCTCAGACATAATCTCCTGGCTCTCCTGCGGCTATGGAGTTCGGGTGAGCTATACCACCTTCTGGTGCCTCTTTACCATTCTGTTCTTTGGTGTGATCTTCTGGGCCGGAAAGGGCATGAGCAAATTCGAGATCGAGGGGATGGAGCTGCCTGGAGACACACGGCGCATTCCGAGCAAGCGCGCCTCGTTCACTGATGCTCTGTATTTCAGCATTGCCATGTTCACCACATCCCAGGCACCCGTCAATACCTATCCGGTGGGTGTCTACAGGCATCTGGCTATGGCCGAGGGGATCTTAGGTTGGTTCTTCTTAGGCTTGTTCGTGGTGGTCTTGAGCGCTGTGCTCATTCGTTGATTCGAGCGACACTGCCGTTGGGATGAATGCCCTGAGCTGAGGACTCTGCAATAGATGCTCTGCAAGCGAAACATGTACATATTAGTTTCTCACCATTAATTATGGTGATTTCCTATGGATACCTTTGCAGTTGCCTTCTTAATTGCAAGCGGACTGATTATCCTGCTATTATCTGGGTGGAGGGGACTGGTTAGGTTTGGAGTATCATTACCATTGCTGATTTTAGCCATAGAACGTTTGGCATCACTGAGAACAGCATAGAGCCAACCGTCTCATCTGGCAAAATAGACGACGAATCAGTTTTCTGTTACCCGTAAGAAAGCGCCGAGGGTGGGATTCGAACCCACGATCTCCGGGGGAGAACAGGTTTAGCAAACCTGCGCCTTACCAGGCTAGGCAACCTCGACTTACCTCAACGACTTTGCCGTAGGGCTATTTAAATTCTGCGTTTGCCGGCCAGCAGAAGTACTGGCTCGATTCCATTCAGCATCATCACTCCACGCACGCCAGCAGATCCTTGCTGGTTATGATCCCCACCAAGGCTCCGCCCTTCATCACCGGCAGCCTGCGAATGCTGTGCTCACGCATCAGCCTCGCGGCCTCAGCTGTGGAGGCATCAAGATCGATGGTGACGAGCGGCCCCACAGTCATGATCTCCCGGACAACTACCCCTGCCGGATCCCGACCTTCGGCAAAGACCTTGAGAAAGACCTGGCTAGTTGTGACTATCCCCAGGCACTCCTTGAGCAGCCCGTCCCCGGCAACAAGAACGCTGCCCTTATTCTCAGCAGCCATCCGTTTTATGGCCTCCAGCACTGTTGCATCCGGGCGCACTGTGGCTATGGGATAGCTCATCAGATCTCGAACTTTCATATCGGCCCCACTCAAATAATAATGCAATTATTAGCAGATAAAGCTGATCCATTTTATAACGTTGGGGTAAAGGGGTAGAGAAGACCCATCTCTTTCAGGGGATGGGATGAATCGTACCCCTTTCATTACTTTCGCTCCGCGTGCTCGATGAAGCAGGAAGCCCTGCCCCTTCAGGGGCATGGGAGGAAGTCACTTCTGCCGTTTAGATGCCATCGGTTGAAAGGCCGTAGATGCCTACGAATTCATTCGTGGGAGTGGTCACATCGAAGACAGAGAGTCCATGAGACGAAAAGAAGGAATCTAAGGGAAAAAGAGGAACGGAGAACTGCCCGGCATCAGAGCACTCCCCACTCAAGCTCCAGTGCAACCACCGGCTGCTCGAGTCCAAAGCTCTTGAGGACCAGAGGATGCATCTCGCCAAAGCATCCAATCCTGCTCCCCTCAGCCATGAGATCCGCACCCCTTCCAGGAATCAGCGCCCCATCTTTCGAGGGAACTATCTCAGCTTTAATCGCCAACTCCCGCAAGACCGCATCGGCCACCGAACGGATCTCCGAGAAATTGGCGCCGCTGTGGATGCTGGCTGCTGCCAGATTCATGTGCGTCCTTCTCGCCAGAACCACGTCTCCCGCGGCAAATATCCTCTGGGGCAGAGGATGATGCTGGTTCATGGCAAAGATCTCCAGAAGGCTTGAGAGAAGCGACGTGCGCAAGATGGTGTGCAGCTCGCTGATAGGATGCTTGACCCGCACTGCTGCGGCACACTCGGGCTCGCTCTCCCGCCTCATCCACTGGAAATGAATCTTTTCATTGGTGAGGGTGAATGGCATGGTCTCCAGATATCCGAGGCCCGCGAGAAGCTCGCGAATCTCGCCCTTCTTCACCTCCGAGGGATGGGCTCGACCTACAGTCACAGTCCTGGGAAGCCTTGCCTCCAGCCGATCAAAGCCATAGGCCTTGGCCGCGTCCTCGAAGATATCCCAAGAGTGCATGATGTCCGCCCGGTAGGCCGGAACCTGAACGCGCACTGCTCCGCCATCAGAGCTCGCACCAAAGCGCATCCTCTCCAGGCATTCGGCCAGCTCCTTAGCCGTCAGATCAAATCCTATGAGCCGGTTGGCCTCCTCGGCCCTGACAGTCCATGCCGTGGGAGCAAGGTTCGGGGAGACGAAATCGCCCTCATTCTTCTTGATAAGAACGCTTTCAATCCTGCCGCCCCGCTCAGCGAGAGATGTCACCACAATGTTGAGGGCCTTGTGAACCATTCCGTCCATTCCAGTGACATCAATGAACAGGTCCTCTGTCTCCTCTGTGACGGACGTAAGCTCACCGTTGATGATGGGCGGGAACGAGAGCACCTGATCTTTGGCGTCAACGATGAGCGGGAAACGATCGCAACCGTTCAGGATGTGTCCGTAGCCCTTCCCCTTGGGATGCTTTTCCAGTATCTCCCTCATGCTCATCTCCAGAGAGAAGTCAAGTGGCACGAACTTTCTTTCCGGATCCTCGCCAAAGTATTTGAACGGCGGAACCACGCGAGAGATGTCGTGCACGCCGATGGCCACCTTACGCCGGTTCCGGCCCAGACCCCAGTGCAGGTCCTCCTGAAGGCCCATGAGCGACTCGATGGCCTCGCTGGTAAAAGACAGCCCCCGCACCACCGCGCATCCAATGAATGGGCGCACCGCCTTTACCGACTCATCCACCTGCAAGACGACCGAACCCTTGTGAATGGGATACTCCACGAGTCCCGTTTTGATGCCCAAGAAGCCCTGCATAGCCCTGGCAACGCCCTCTACGCTGTAGAGGTCAGGCCTATCAGGGAAGAACTCCACATCCACATACTCCTCTTCCGCCCTCTTTCCGATATCTGCACCCATCATGGCCAGCCGGCCCATGATTGTCTCACGTGAGGCTCCAATCAGCCTCTCCATATCATCGTAATAAACTCTAACAACAGGCATGATCAATCCCTCAGAGCTTGATGCATACAGGCGTCTCGCGCAGCCACTCCAGGTCCGACTGATAGAGCAGCCTGAGGTCCTTGAGCCCAAGCTTAAGCATGGCAACCCTTGAGACTCCGAGCCCCCAGGCCAAAACAGGATGCTCGATGCCGAAGGGCGCGGTTACCTCTTTTCGGAAGACTCCAGCTCCGCCAAGCTCCACCCAGCCGAGGCCATCTATGAACACCTCCGGCTCGACCGAGGGCTCGGTGTAGGGGAAGTACCCTGGCCTGAATCGAACTTCCTCAAATCCCATCTTGCTGTAAAACTCCTTCAAAATGCCCAGAAGATGAGAGAACGTCACATCTCTGTCCATGACGATTCCCTCGAGCTGCTCGAACTCAGGGGTATGAGTGGCGTCGATGGCCTCCCGCCGGTAGACGCGATCTATTCCGAAGGCCTTGACAGGAGGCTCGAAATGCTCAGCCAGATACTTGATTGTCACTCCGGTTGTGTGCGTGCGCAAGACCTCCTGGCGGGCCACCTCCGGCTTCCAGACTCCGCCCCAGCCAAGGCTGTCGGCGCCTTTGCCTGACTCATGCATCTCTTTGACGCGAGTATAGTCAGGAATGTCTGCAAGGCTGTCCAGATAGAATGTGTCCTGCATCTCTCTGGCGGGATGATCCTGGGGCTGGAAGAGGGCATCGAAGTTCCAGAAGCTGGACTGAACTATCTGGCCCTTGAGCTCCATAAATCCCATCTCCAGCATGATCTCCCGCATGAAATCGATAAGCCTCTGGTAAGGATGCTTCTTGCCAGGATAGATCTTGTCGGCAGCAAGAGTGACATCATATGGACGAGGCCGGTAGCTGGAACCGCGGTACTCCAGATTCAGGACCCCATCCACCTCACTCCATTGACCGGCTTTGATCATGTCGGATGTAAGAGGCGGCATCTCCTGGACGAAAACCTCGCCCATTCCTCCGGACGCCCACTTTTTCCCCTCAGTCGTGATCTTGTAACGCCACTCCTTGCTCTTGGCGAAGGCAACCAGCCCCCGGCCCTTCAAATCGGACAAGCCCTTTTTGTCCAGCAGAGAGCTGCTCTTCGCATCCGCAAGCAGCAGATCCTGCAAGATCTCCTCATCTTTGCCCCTGGGAGCTGGGCCCGCAGGCAGGATCGTTCCCTTTTCTATGGCTGCCCAGCCCTTCTTTCGAAGCCACCCAAGGCCAATCTTGTGGGCAGGATCCAGGAGATCAGACATGGGTTTTCCCGAACCGATGGCGGAAAGCAAAATCCTCTCAGGCAGACCCTCTGAAGCATACTTTTTCCCCTCGTCTGTAAGCGAGACTGCCTCCTCCACAGACTTGGTAACACCAATGAGGCCCTGCTCGCCCAAAGCATCAGCTAGGGCCCTCACAGCTTCGATTTTCATCTCCAGCTTTCCGGCAATTCTCTGAGGGTCGGAATAACCTTCAGATATCGCCTTTAAAACTTTGACATCGTTTTCAGATAACATATTATCATCCCGCAACCGGGCCGATTCAGGGCAATCCTGCTAATGCCCTCTCGACCATATTTAAAAGAAAGAAAAGACCAGGTGCCCGAAGATGCCTGAAGCTAGCCTCTCCGGCTTTAATAGCCTGATTTGATGATTGACAAATGAGCACTTAACGATATTGTCAGGCACGGTTTTTCCGGTTAGATTTATGATTTATAAACCTGTCGAATCGCTCTCCAGCTCATCAAGGGCGCTCATCACGCCATCTACTGCCATCCCGAAGAACTTCCGGCCCTTCTCAACCGTTGCGGGCCTGGGATTTCCCATGATGCCGTTTCCCATGAGATGGCGGACATCCCTCTGAATCAAAAAGCGAGGACGCACCGGGAAGTGCTTCTCAGGCAGTCCATGAACCAGATCCGGGCGAATGACCATCATGAGAGAGGTCTCAACCTCGCCGGCGTGCCCGTCATGGGGAGTCTCGACAGCAGTGTTGTCTATGAGATCAAACAATGAGACCAGGCTCGCCCTGAAATCGCGCACTTCAACAGCCATCTGGCAGGCCTCTTCGAGGGCAGCCATGTGCAGGCCACCCGCGTGTCCTGTCAGAATCATGACTCGATTAAAGCCGCTATCAGCGAACGAGAGCAGCAAATCCCGGACAAAGCCCCGCAGGGCATCATGCCCCACGGTGATGGTGCCGGGAAAACCCCGCGTGCTGCGACAGACCCCATAATGAAGAGGCGGAGCCAGGAAGACGCCACGCTCCCTGGCAACCGCCCGCGCCACCTCGATAGCCTGCACGGTGTCAGTGATCGTAGGCAGATGAGGACCATGCTCCTCTGTCGCCCCAATCGGCAGGATCACTGTCCGGGTCTCCCTCTGCCCAGCTTCGATCTCCGGCCAGCTCATCTCCTCCAAGAGCCTCATACTGTGATTACATCTCCCGCGAGAACGAACTCTTCGGGCACCTTCAGCTCGAAGGATTTGTCGCCCACAGCCAATGTGTAGGAGGTCATCGGCTTAGTGTCGAAATTAGTGCCTCCAGCAATTGGACCTTCTGTGGAGTAAGGCAACACCAGTGTGAAGTGCCCGCCGGCATCGCTGACGTTGGATTGCTGGTAGAGGAATGCCCGGTTCTCGTTGGTCATAATTGGAACGGACGCCGCAACCCGTGTTCCAGCCGGGGCAGCGCCGGAAACGATAGCTCCAGGCACATGCTCGAAGGTCTTTACCAGCTTCTGGCCGCTGCTGGTCACTGCAGTCTCCGACTCGTGCACCAGCCGGTAATGCTGAAGGGCTTCCAATGGGAAGGCAGAGTTGGCAGGACTCAGTGCTCCGATCTCGGCCTGATCTCCAGCATCCCGCCTCTCATCTACGTAAGCCTCCAATTCAGTCCGATTCCGGGTGATCTTGGGGGACTCGGTGAGCACAGGAACCGAGACACCATTTCCTGCATCCATCGCATGATAAGACAGACCCACACCGCTGTCGCCGGAGGTCTCGGTACCATCGAAGAAATACAGGCGAGCAGCCATAGTCTTGAAGTAAGGCTCGCGCCAGATCTGGACCGGCACCCACTGATTGCCCTGCTCCTGATAGACTCCACCCATATACCGAGAGTTGGGGATGGAACTCCAGGCGGCCATTGCATGGAACTTGCCCACAGCCATTGGCTGATCGATCATCACATACTTGGTGTTCATGTACAATGTGCGATTGGAATCGAGAGCTGCAAGCACTTCTTCTGCTCGGCTCTCATTCTCAGCCAGGAAGAATGGTGAAGATCCCGGAACATTGTTGGTAGCGCTTCCTATTCCCTGCTGGAAAGGATTGGCATTGGGTATTCTGTGGCCAATGGTCTCGATGAGATGCCCATAATCCCACCAGGACATAATGCCGTAAGCCGCATCCGGGTAGGCATACTTGCCTTCAGCGGGCCGCACATACTTCTCGTAGAGATCCATTCCGGGGCTCGGCGTATTGTTCTGCAGCCATGCTGTTGATGTGCGCCAATCCAACTCCGGACCGCTTGTGCTGGCGGCCCATTCTTTGCTCCAGCTAATGCTTGGCATGATGACCAATGCGAAAATCAGAATCGCAGCCACTATGATCTTGGAATTGGAGAGGATCAACTTGGTCAGACCGCGTCCCGGATCACTTGATAGATCCACATCAAGATCTGCTTCCCTAACTCCGAATTTTTGCATCACCCATATCGCCAAGAAGCCTGTGAGAATGGCTACGTTCACTGCATAATAGTAGGTAAACCTATTCTGAGCCAGAGTCATGATGAGGATGATCAAAGACCAGATCAAGACGAATATATCTGCAGGCCTCTGAATCTTGAGGTTCCTGACTACGAGCACGACTAAAGCTATCAGGGCAAATGTGAAAGACGACAAGAGGAAGGCCAGGTAAATGGCCATCATCGAGGTTGAGGTCGAATCCGGGCCATAACCGATGCCTGGAAACGACGTGATGACGCTTCCGACTGAGAATTGTCCCCCGCTTGAGAACAATGCAGAGGCCTCGCCAACTGTAGCCGCTCCGCCGGTCTTCTGCTGGAATATGGCAAACCCAGCCAGGAGCGGCTTGGTGAACTGGGGAAGGGCAATGTAGAGGAAGGCTGTCCCCAATGCCAACAGTCCTGCCAATGATGCAGGATAGTAGTAACCTGGGAAGCCCTTCTCCTTGATGAACCTAGACAGGACGGAAAAGAATACAGCTGCAACCACACCCATGAGAAGAATCGTGGGCTGGAAGAGACTGTAGAGATAATGGTTGAATCCGTAATATGAATCCACAAAGGGAAGCACCAGTAGAGTGGCGACCAAAAAGGAAATGCTTGAAGTTATGGCCAGATACTCCACGTTCTTTCCCCTGACGTGGTCGAATATGCTCTGCACCAGTATGAAGAACAGAATAATTCCCTCGAAGAGGAATCCGGATGACCAGGCATCTATGTAGAGTCCTAGGGATAAGCCAGCCATGGCGGAATAAAGGAGCGGCCTCTTGAATGCAGGCCAATTTCTCTGCACAGCTGAAAAGCTCATGCTCTTGCCCGAATGCAGGGCGAGAAGCAGGAACATAATTGTGAGAGTGCTAAAGAGGATCTCTGCAGAATGGTGATCTGTAAATCCAAGTGTGGTGCGGCTGAATAGCTGACCGGGAAGAACGGCCACAATAAGCGCCGAGACCAGACCGCAGCTCTTGCCGAAGAGCTCCTTTCCGATGAAGTACACAGGAATGACCAAAAGTGCGCCCATGACTGCAGGCATTAGCGCCCCTATAACCTCCACCAGATGATTGCTGGGATGTCCCAGTCCGAAGATATATGAGAATATGGTGATCGCCCAGCTCAGGAAGGGACCAAAATGAAGTGGCGTTCCATGAGGGAAATTTGTCATGGGATCGAAGAAGAGCCGTTGAAGGTTGATAACGGTGCCTTTGGCAAGCATCATGTGATACCAGGAATCGGTCTCGCTGGAAAATATGACGCCACTTTCCGTGATAACCCGGCTCCAGGGAATGATGGCGCGCAGATAAAATGATAAAATCGCAGCTACGATCAATCCCGCATATACATATAAATCACTATTCCGCCAAAATTCGGCATTATTAGCCGCCTTGGCCTTCTTTACCAGGGAGACGGACGAGGCACTCCCCGGATTTGCCTCATTTGGCTTCGCCGAGGCTTTTTTGCCGCTATCACCCTTATCAACAGATCTCTTAGACATCAAGGCCTACAGACAGTTCTATCCTCATAAACGTTTTGAATCAGGAATGATATGATATGATTAGGAACTGATCTATATGGATAAAATACAGGACGTAAAAGGTCTGGGCGGAATGTTAAACGGATTTAGAGAACTGGTGAAGGACGACAAAAAGATTGTATTCATCGGCTCTCCTGGATTTTGTACCCCATTCGCCCTATTTCTGAGCTATCCGGTGCGAGAAAAGGAGATGGCCTTTCTGCCCGGCCTGCACATGGATAAAGCCAGACGCATCAAGGCCACAGAATATGGAATGGAGCTGGCCGACGCGACTGACGCAGAGGCAGATGTGGTCGTGATTCTTGGAGGCATGGCCATGCCCAAGATTGGTGTCAAGCCGGAAGAGATGAAAGAATTCCTTGGAAAAATGAGATACAAGAAGCTGATAGGCGTCTGTTTCATGTCTATATTTGAGAAAGCAGGATGGTGCTCAGTCCTGCCCTTTGACTTCGTAATGAATGTGATGCTTGAAGGAGAGATCTCTCGCTAATATCTCTTTTTTTTAAAAAATCAAAATGGGCCCGACGCGATTTGAACGCGTGACCTCACGGTTATCAGCCGTGCGCTCAACCTGGCTAAGCTACGGGCCCGATCCGCACTCTGCATTGATGATCCCATTTATAATTGTTTCCCTACTCACACCAGCAGTCCAATCCCTGGCATAAAGCCGAATTCGAAATGAGACGCACTATTTTCCATCTGCAGACAGAAAAAGACCACTGTTAAGTTCCTATTGGACCGACTCAGGTCACGACGCGGGCAATAAGACACGGATCTACGACAGACTTAAATCAATGCAAGAACGAGCATAGACGTGATACTTATGGAATCCTCCAAGGAAAAAGAAGCAGAAGACTTGACTGGGCTTTACGACCTGGCAATTCCTCTGAGCATGCCAGTAACCGTTATCCGCGAGCTGGTAGAGAACTTCGAGCTTGACCTGATCAGAAGGCCAGGAAAGATGGACATGACGGGAGAGGTGATGGACAGGGAGATATTGGTTTTGAGAGGAGACCTGGAGACAGTCAAAGCCGCTGAGAAGTACATGTTCGAAGCCCTGGACAAAAAGCTGGCCGAGTGGGGTCGCAAGGATAAGGAAGAAAAATATAAAAAATACTATGAAGAACAGGCTGCTGCCCGGCTTAAGGAGCTGAAAGAGAATCCAGAGGCCGCCAGGGAATGGGATATAACCCCGACCCAGCAGTCGTCATAAGATCAGTCGATCATCACCCACTTGTTTTTTCCTTCCCATAGCTTGAGGGATACGAGCCGGACGGCGGTGCCATCCAGATCCTGAGCCAAATGATCGGATATCCATCGGGCTATCGTCTCAGCTGTGGGATTAGGCAGGATATCATTCAGGTAGCTGTGGTCCAGATCCTGCAAAGCTTTTGCGATGATCTGTTTGAGCTGATAGAAATCCATGACGAAGCCGTCCTCGCCCACTTCGCCCTCAACCACAATCTCCACCTGGTAGGTGTGACCATGCAAACGGGCGCACTTCCCCTGATAGCCGGGCAGCAGATGAGCTGCATCAAACTCCGTGACGACTCCGAGCTTCATTCGAGAGCCCTCCCCCGCCGTCTGTCAATCTCATCAAGTTGATCCAGCATCTTTCGTAAAGCTGTTCGAACCGCATCGGAAAAGTTGACGAACTTTCGCCCGTCTCCTACATGAGCCTGGACATCATCTATGATGTGCTGAGGTATTTCCACTGTGACCTTGGGCATATTATCCTCTAAAATGTTTTGCACCCCTTTAGCGGGATTCCTGTGGTATGCTCAAGGGAATATCATATTAATAGATTTGCCAACTCGGACGTATCAGCCCACGCAATCGATTTCCTGAGTCATTTTTCGCAGATAACGGCATCTTCCGGCGCTCCGGCCAGCATCTTCAGGGCCTCGGCTTCCAGGAAGTGCAGGCTGGCAGGCACAATCAGGATGTGCAGAGGCCCGCCGAAGTCATGGTTTTGCAGACGTGACAGAAGGTCCGCTTTTACAGTCGCGTCATCAGATCCCGCCCTGGCAATGCCTATGCCCAAAGCCCCGGCAGGAAGCTTCACGTCAGAAGCATCCTGCATCTCCAAAAGGAGTGCCGCCCCCTCGTTTGCCGTCATGTATCTCTCGGCAGGTTCCCTCTGAATATCTAAGAAGAGCATGGTATGCAGATTGCGGCTGATGTTCTCCAGGAGGACCTGGTAGGGCGTCTCAGGGATTATGCGCTTGCCCCGCGAGATATAGGGGAATGGAATGGTGGTGGACCGACCGAAACGATAGTTTTGCAGGCCGGACAGCCCTGATACTGCGGTCACAATCGATGAAGAGTGAATCACCCGAGTCTTGATGCCCATGCCGACCGCCCGCAGCCGCAGGTCCAGGTGAGTGGTGGAGACCATAGCGTCGCCTCCTACGAGGAAGGCCACGTTCAGGTCGCGGGCCTCCTCCAGCCAGGCAGGGTCCACCTCTACCTCCGACCTGCTGAGTTGGTGGACCTTCTTGCCATAGAACTCTTCCAGACGCTTAGGCGTTGTTCCCATCAGCCGGGAGGTATAAAACTCAGCATAAACCTTGTCTGCAGAAGCGACAGCATCCAGGCCTTTGACGGATATGTCCCTCTCGTCATAGAGCCCGAGGCCAATGAAGGTAAGCATGGCAATTTTCTCATCCGCTCCAGTTTAAAAACGCTCCTGCCTCCCTTACGTCAAGTCTATATGCCAATCAGGCTGCAATAGAGTATCATGATTGGCAGGGCAACTCAAGTGGTAGATTGCCGGGAGAGCATGGGCCTGGCCAAGGGCGGCGGCCTGGCTCAGAGGGGTACGCTCTCCGAGGCGACGAAGCCGGATGTGATCGCCATAGCTATGTCTCCTGGGAGACGTCACATCACTAAACCGGTTTGCGAGATGACCTATGGGCTACGCCGCGAGGGAATTCAGACAAGCGTGCTGGTCTTGGAGGCAGGAACAGGAGTTCCTGAGAGCTTTCCTCAGGCCTCGCGAGGCTATGGCCCGACCTTCGGGCTGAATGAGAGGGAGCTAGAGCAGATCGCGCGCCACAAGATTGCCGTCTTGCATCTGGGCAATGTGCGCTCCCATGTCATATTCAAGGCAAAAGAGATCCTGTCTCAGGTGGATATACCTGCTGTCGTAGTTGCCCAGTGCCCTATGGACATGGAGGACTTTGCCCGCGAGGGAATCAAGACCAGTGCAGTCAAGCCCCCTCATCAGAAGACCGAGACCAAGGGCGAGGTAGTGGACATAGTAACCGGAATTACCCGCGGCGCTACCTGTACCAGAGTGAAGCTCAACACCCTGGCCAAGGTCCTGAACAAGCACCTGGCGGAGATCAATGCCCGTGAGGCGGAAGAAGCTGCAAGCAAAAAGAAAAAGAAGAAGTAGTTTTCGTCTGCCATCAGACGAAGACGATTAATACTATTTTCCCGAAAGGCTGGATTTGATGAAGCTCGTAGTTCTCTTAGGTGATGGCATGGCCGACCTGCCGATCGAGGCCCTGCGGGGCAAGACACCCTTGCAGGCGGCGAAGAAGCCCAACATGGATCGGCTGGCGAAGCAGGGCCGAAGCGGTCTCGCTCAGACTGTGCCGGATGGATTTCCTCCGGGAAGCGATGTGGCAAACCTCTCAGTCATGGGATATGCGCCATCCAAGCATTACACTGGTCGTGCGCCCCTGGAAGCGGCTGCTATGGACGTGCGGCTCGACACTGGCGACATTGCCTTCCGCTGCAATTTTGTGACCATCGAGAAAGGCATCATGCAGGACTACAGCGCCGGGCACATCAGCACTGAAGAGGGCCGCGAGCTGATCGAGGCCCTCGTTCCGCTCATGCCGGATAGAAAGATTTACGCAGGGGTCAGCTACCGAAATCTGCTCGTCCTCAAGGCCGGAGCGAAGACGGTCTGCACCCCGCCCCACGACATCAGCGACCAGCCTGTGGCCCCGCATTTGCCCAGCGGCCCGGACGCAGAGCTTCTCATAAGTCTGATGGAAGCGGCAGGACCGGTTCTGGCTAATCATCCAGTTAACCAACGACGCATAGCCGCAGGAAAACGCCCAGCTAACGCCATATGGATTTGGGGACAGGGCCCGGCTCCGACCATGCCCAGCTTCGCCGAGAAGTACATGCTTGAGGGGGCCATGATCTCTGCAGTGGACCTCCTCAAGGGAATCGGCAGGTACGCCGGGATGGAGGTCATAGACGTGGCTGGAGCTACCGGCAACATCGATACCAACTATGATGGAAAAGTTGAGGCTGCCCTGCGGGCCTTGGAGCGCCTGGACTTCGTCTATCTGCATGTCGAGGCGCCTGACGAGGCCGGGCACGAGGGAGACACGGCACTGAAGGTCAAGGCCATTGAGCTGTTCGACGAAAAGGTCGTAGGTCCCGTGATAAAAGGCCTGGACGAGAGTGGCCAGGACTGGCGGGTGCTTCTTCTGCCTGACCACGCCACTCCGATATCCATAAAGACGCACAGCCGAGATCCAGTGCCGTTCACAATTGCGGGCAATGGCGTGGAACCGGACGGGATTGAGAGCTTTGATGAAGCCGCGGCGCGCCAGGGCGGCTACGGGCGAGTGCAAGCGACGGAACTAGTGAGAATGATGAAGAAGGGAAGATGAGAAGAGCAACATTTCATTCACAA
>JAJRAX010000249.1 GCA_028679775.1 Methanothrix sp.
ATCTTAATTCCAATTTAGCCTCTCCCAGTGCTCGTACTCATGCACCCAGCAATCTTTGTTCATCTTCACCAAGTTCTTGAAGTGCTCACGGGCACCCTTCTGCATCCCTCTCTGCTCAACATAGTCGCGTTTGGTCTTGATATCCTCCACCAAAGACTTGCCAAGCAAGAAGGACTTCTTCACCGCGCCCTCCATGGCATCAGGACCCTGAGCCATAATCGCCCCTGCACTTCCTGTGACAAAAGCTCCAAAGCCAACCATCAGGCGGTCCAGGTAGGTTGTGACTTCATCGTAGTTGCTGCCGCCACTGGCCACGCTGCAACAGTACTTTCCGTCAAAAAGCTGGCAGTGCACGGCGTCGGCCATGCGGTCGATGAAGATCTTCATCTGCGCGGTCACAGTGTGGAAGTAATTGGGCGAGCCCCAGACAATGCCGTCGGCAGCCAGAATTTTATCATAAATGCCCTGGAAGTCATCTTTGTGTACGCATTTTCCAGTCTTAAAGCAGACCTGACAGGCTTTGCAAAATTTGAGGTCCAGCTTGCAGACGTCAATCAGCTCGAACTCAGCTCCTGAGGCCTTTGCGCCATCGAGGACGGCCTCTACCAGCCTTAATGTCGTGCTCTTCGAGCCCCGCGGGCTCCCGCAAATTCCTAAGATCTTCATCTCACTATCACCTATCATCTCGTTTGATCTTGATATGGCAATCGTGATATTAGCATTTCCTCTCAATCTTCAAGTTACCACTGCGTTCTTGAAGACCCTCCAGGCCACCAGAAACATAATTGCAGCAAAGCCCGCCAGCGCCAGAAAAGAGATCAGGATGTCGCTACTGCTGTAAGCATAGTGAATGCCGATGGCATAAAAGTCGCGGCCCACTGCAAAATAGCGAACACCGTTCACCAGATGGGTTAGAGGATTGAACATGGCGAGAGTCCTCACTATCCCCGGAGAGGAGTCGATTGGATAGAGGGCGTTGCTGGCAAAGAACAGAGGCAGGGTTAGAATGGTGATCACAGCCTGAAGCCCCTCCGGAGTGTCCATGCTCATGGATATTGCGGACGAGAGGAAGAGAAATCCCAGGGAGAATACGCCCACAAAGAGCAGGACGCCCAGGACGGACTGAACGGTCTGGACCACGCTGTAGCCGGGAAAAAAGTCCACACCGATGAATATTCCGAATACCATGACGACGATCACCTGGATGAAGGACTTGGTGACGCCGGAGAGTGCGATTCCGAGGATGATGTGGTTTCTGGGCATGGGACTGGCCAAGAGCTCCCTCATCAGACCCCAGTTCTTGTCGAAGAGCAGAGAGATGCCTCCAAAAAGGCTGGTAAAAAGCGTGGTCAGAGCAATCACTCCAGCGCCCATGAACGTCAGATAGGAAACAGCGGATTCGCCCGCAGGGACAACCATTCCGGTGCTGAGACGCGAGAAGTTGCTGGACATGGCTGCACCATACAGAGCCATCCACAGGGCAGGCTGAATGAGAGAGACCACAAGAGCGATTCGAAAGCGGACGAAGCGGAGCATATCCCGCCAGTAGATTGTCAAAAATTCCCAGGACATATCATCTCGCTCCTTTTGCCTGGGGCAGACGGTGCAGCTTTCCAGCTCCGGAATCTCTGATATCCCGTCCAGTGTAGTGCACGAAGACATCATCGAGAGTCGGCTTCTTGAGGTTGACGCTGACTATATTGATGCCCCGTTCCCGCAGCCGGTTCATGATTATTGGCAGGCATCGCGTCCCGTCAGCGTTGATGGTGGCTCTTAGCCCCTGCGCTGTGGCTTTGACGCTTCGAACGGCCTTGAGGCTCTTCAAAAGGTCCTCAGTAGCCGCATTGTCGCTCGTATCCAGGTAAATCATATCGTTCCCGAGGGTATCTTTGAGCGCCGTCGGCTCTCCTGAGGCTATGATTTTGCCGTGGTCCAGGATGTCTATCCAGTCGCTCACCTGGTCCGCTTCGTCCATGTAGTGGGTGGTGAGGAAGATGGTGGTGCCTGAATCGTTGACCTTTTCAATGTACTCCCATAGCCTCCGTCTGGTCTGGGTGTCAAGGCCAATGGTAGGCTCATCCAGAAAGAGCACCTTTGGACGGGTCATCAGCCCCCGACCGATCTCCAGCCGACGCTTCATTCCTCCGGAGAGAAAGCGGGTGCGCACGTTCCTCTTCTCGTCCAGCTCGACGAGCTTGATGATCTCCTCAATTCTCTCATTCATCTCTCTTTTGGGCATGGAGTAGATCCGACCGTGAAGCTGCAGAGTCTCCTTGACTGTGAGGTCGCGGTCCAGCGTCTCATCCTGAAAGACAATGCCAATAGATCGGCGCACCTCCTGAGGCTCTTTGGCCAGGTCGTTTCCGGCAATTTTAACGCTGCCCTTTTGCATTGGCAGAAGGGTTGTGAGGATGTTGATGACAGTGCTCTTTCCTGCACCATTGGGACCCAGGAAAGAGAAGATCTCACCCTCTCGCACGAAAAAGCTGACGCCGTCCACTGCCTTGA
>JAJRAX010000250.1 GCA_028679775.1 Methanothrix sp.
ATTGCAGTCTCCCGCGCAGCAGTGTGGAAGCAGATCCAGGTCCTCAGGAAAAGGGGATACGATATCTCATCCTCCACCCGAAAGGGCTACCGTCTGGCAGGGAAGCCGGACTTTTTGGACGCTGACAGGATAAAGAGCAACCTGAGGACGTTGTGGCTTGGAAAAGATTTGCGCGTCTATGACGAGGTGCAGTCCACAAACGCAATTGCCCTCTTAGCAATCCAAGACAGCCCTAACGGCAGGGTCATCCTGGCCGAGACTCAGGTGCAGGGGAAAGGCAGACTCACTCGTCCCTGGGCCTCGCCCCCAGGGGGCATATGGATGAGCCTCGTCTTGAAGCCCAAGATCCCCCTCTCTCAGGTCGGCAGGATCAACATGGCCGTAGGCGTCGCCCTCTGCCGGACGATCTCTTCGCTCTTCAGTCTGCAGGCAGGCATCAAGTGGCCCAACGATCTCCTGATGGGGGATCAAAAGATCTGCGGCATTCTGACTGAAATCGGAGCCCAGGCGGACCAGCTTGATTATGCTGTGGTTGGGGTGGGCATCAATGTCAATAATGATTCCTCGTCCTTTCCATCCGAGTGGAAGGCGACCTCTCTGGCCACAGAGCTCGACCGAAAGATCGACAGATGCGAGCTGATCGCCAGGATTTTAGAGGAGACGGAAACTGCAATAGATAATATGAATAGTCCCGATATCTACGAAGAATGGCGCAGCCTCTCGCTCACCCTGAATAAGCAAGTGCGCATCAGCTCCTACTCAGGCGATCTTGAGGGTGAGGTCGAAGATCTGGCAGGGGATGGCGCTCTTATTCTCCGGCAGGGTCCAGAACTGAAGAGAGTGCTGGCAGGAGACTGCATTCACCTGCGCCCTCAGGATTCTCGAGCGCAGTGAGGCAACCTTAGGCTTGAGTGCAATGGAGGAATCCGAATGAGAACGAAAAAGGTGCGCGGCATTGCTCGCGATACGCTGCAATTTATCTTAGAGGCCTCAAGATCATCTCTGCCAATGGAGTTCGCAGGATTGCTTTCTGTTGAGGACGAGATCATCACCGAAGTTCTCATCTTGCCAGGGACTGAGAGCTCTCGCATGAGTGCTCTCGTACGGCTCTACATGCTACCCAACATGCAGGTAGCGGGATCAGCTCATAGCCACCCGTCCGGCGATCTCAGACCATCTGAACAGGACATCATCTTCTTCTCCCGCACCGGAGACTATCATCTCATCGTCGGGCCTCCTTTCGACTTTCAGAGCTGGGCCTGCTATGACGGAAGTGGAAGACGACGCGATCTGGCTATTTTGGATGTGAAGTTTAAAGACGACTGGTTTGATGATGAATTCGATGATGATATTGGTGAAGAATCAGACGACAGACTCAACGAGGGAAGGCGTTGACGCTGGTAGTGGCCACAGGCACCTTTGATCTCCTTCATCCCGGCCACGTCTTCTACCTGGAACGCTCCAAAGCTTTAGGTGACGAGCTTGTGGTAATTGTAGCTCGGGGCATCAATGTGCGCCATAAGCCCAAGCCCATTTTGCCCGACGAGCAGAGGCTTCGGATGATTGCAGCCCTGAAGGTGGTGGACAGAGCCATCCTTGGCGAAGAGAGTGACATCTTCCGTACTGTGGAGACTCTCCGGCCGGACATAATCACGCTGGGCTATGATCAGCATTTTGATGAGGATGCTTTGTGTGAAGAGCTCTTTCGCCGAGGTTTAAACTGCAAAATTGTACGTATTATGGAACAAGAGCCGTGTCCACTTTGCAGCTCAAGCAGGATTGTAGCCAAGGTTCTGGAACGCTTCCGGGGCAGAAGATTCTGAAACAGCATTGCTGCCGTCAAGTACTTATACCGCACTCTCATTGGCGGCCCTGTATGGCCAGAGTTGCTGTTGGAGGCACATTCGATCCCATCCATGATGGGCATATCGCACTTCTCAGGCGCGCCTTTGAGCTTGGCAGAGGAGGAGAAGTGATAATAGGCCTGACCTCCGATGAGATGGCCAGAGCAAGCAGGACCAGATCAGTGCGAGATTTCGACCTCCGGGCAAAAACACTGTGCTCAGTGGTGCGAATGTGCTTTGGAATAGAGGACGCCCGTGTCACAAAGATTGACGATCAATGTGGCCCGTCAATATATGAAGACTTCGATTTTATTGTTGTGTCCCCTGAGACCCTACCAATGGCTGAGAAGATCAACCGTCTGAGGGCAAAGAGGGATCTAAAACCAATGAAGATCTCCATGATCGAATATCAGCTTGCTCAGGATCATGTCCGCATAAGTTCTACACGGATCTCTGAGGGAAAGATCGATACTCATGGAAAAGTACTGTCCATCTGAATATCAAATCACGGTTTTGATTTTTTATCCTCTGCGTGGAATTTCTTTTCATGCTCAGCAATCGCATTTAGAACAAGATCTCTGTAGGCGGAAGTGGGTGGTTTTCGGAGACCAATCACCAGAAGCTCTCTGACGACATCGCTTTTATTGCGACCTGATGCCACGATGCGATTCTCAATTGCCTCCAATATATCATCATCCACCAGTACGGACAATTGTTTCATAATTCGGTTTATCATGATATTAATTGATAAACTGTTCGCCAGGATATGATCGACTAATCTCATGAATGTTCGAAGGAAATCCTAATATACCATAATAGATCATGTTATATTAGAATTGATGTGCCATATTCAGCACGTCATATTTATTGGTAGGGTGTGACGATTATGAAGATAGAGCAGCAGCTCCTTCACTCGGTTAACGGCAGCGGCAAGATAAAATTATCGAAAAAAATGATGGATGAGGTGGGACTGGTTCCGGGCAGACG
This sequence comes from Methanothrix sp., assembly GCA_028679775.1. GTDB lineage: Archaea > Halobacteriota > Methanosarcinia > Methanotrichales > Methanotrichaceae > Methanothrix. The sequence goes on from JAJRAX010000250.1 coordinate 2,832, forward strand.
GATCGAGATCGTTGTCGAAAGTGGTATAATAAAGATTCGTCCCCTCAATCAATGATCTTCCTCAGGCCAGAGTTCCGTTCCTTGAGGCAATTTTCTGACTCTTAATTTCTTCGTGAGCGCGGCCTTCGCCTCTTTTTGTATCCTGTTGAAAATTAGGTTCCTCGCTGTTTCATCCTTCGTGCATGTTATGCAGTATCATGGGTGTTTCGTGTGGACAACGAACCACAGAGGCGCAGAGACACAGAGATAATAAAAAACCACTGCTTCACCAACATGAAACAGCGAGGAACCAATATTTTTTTTAATCATGGCGCCGTTTTCGTCTCACTATGGCATGGGTCATGTGGTTCACAGGTCTTCCAGGCTGCGGGAAGACCACCATTGCGGAAAAGGTAAAGACGAATCTCTCCGAGAAAGGGATTGATGTGAAGATCCTACAACTCGATGAGATCAGAAAGGCAATAACTCCTGAACCCAAATATACCGACGAAGAGAGAAACATCGTCTACGCAAGCCTCGCTTACATGGCAAAGCTCCTCTCGGAAGAAGGAACGAACGTCATCATCGATGCGACGGCAAATAGACGACGCTATCGCGATCTTGGCAGAAGCCTGATCCCCAACTTTGCTGAGGTCCATATTCGCGCGCCTCTGACCGTCTGCATGGAGAGAGAGAGAAAGAGAAAGGCCAAATTCTCTCCCAAAGACATCTACAACAAGGCTGCCACCAGTAATGCGGCCGTTCCCGGCGTCAACGTGGCCTACGAGGAGCCGCTCTCTGCCGAGATCGAGGTCGACACTACGAGCATGAACTCAGATGAAAGCGCCCGAGCTATTGCAGAGAAGATCCTGACGAGGTTTGCCGCAAAAGATAACTAAAATTAATTAGAGAAGTTG
>JAJRAX010000251.1 GCA_028679775.1 Methanothrix sp.
ACCTTCGCCCCTCCTGTCCCCGATCTCGCGATCAATGGCCAGCGTCTGCTCGTAGTACTCGATGGCCTTCCTGGCATCGCCAAGGTCAGCGTAGGCATTGCCCAGGTTGCCGAGCGCATTACCTTCGCCCCTCCTGTCCCCGATCTCGCGGGCGATTGCTAGCGCCTGCTCGAAGCAATCGATGGCTTTTGGATAATCGGCCAGGAAAAAATTGACCCTGCCTGACCCGGCCAGAGAATCGGCCATCCCCTTTCTATCCCCAACATTCCGGGATATCTCCAGGCTCTGCGAAAAGAGCTGGATAGCCTGGGGATAGTCATACAGATCAGTTCGAATTTCTCCCAATCGCCGGAGGACTGCTGCCAGTGCCCGATCCTCGCGCCCGCCTCTCTTCATTTCGAGGTAATCCCTGACTAGTCCCTCCAGTGCCTCCGCTCGCACCATCTTCTCATTCCGGCTCAAATTGGAGACAATCTCATTCCGCAAAGCCATCCGCTCTACAGCAGAGACGACCCCTGCCTCCGGTACGAACTCGAAGACACCGCTGCGCCATCCCCAAAAGTCGGGAGCCTCCCTGGCCAGCCGGGTCAGGGCATAGTCCGGCAGCCAGATGAGAAGAGGACAGGAGAAGGACTTCGGAAAATTGTCTCGTGACTGGTTCAGCTCATCCAGAGCGGGAACTGCTCCTTTTGATGGTATGGACTGCTCAAATCCAAAGACCAGGATGGCCTTTTTTCCTTGACATTCTGGACCACTTCCCTGCACTTCTTGCAGGACTGCTCTTCTCAGGCTCTCCACAGGCCCCTTCAGATCCACCTGTACTATATTCGCCTCACCTGCCAGCATATCCTTCAGCCCGGCGAGCAGTTGCCTGCTTTGGACTGGCCGGTCGCATTTGACAAATCCCAGGCGAAAGCTCTCAGCCATTCGGATAAGACTGGCCAAACGGATGAGGACCTCCTGGTTTTCAGCAGAGATTCCGGCAGCATCCTGAGATAAAGGCCATCTGGCGGAGCTTGATTCAATTTCCAGCTTCACAGGCAATTCATCCGGCTTTTTAGACCCTTTTGACTTTTCCCCAGGCATCCTTGAACTCCGAAAGCTCTCTTACTGCTGGATGGACATCGCACCAGCGAGAGCCGTTCATGTACTCAAGCACAATCAAGTTTTGGAGCATAGCCTGGTGAGATGCATCATTCTTCACCTTCTTGGTTCTCGCAACATCCACAAGAAGCCCAAAATATTCATCCGGAACCGAGCGCCCATACTCATTTATCAGAGAGTTGAATGCCCGCCTGGCCAGATCTTGAGAGATGGGAAGCTTTCCTCCTTTTGCCTGGACAAGCTCGATGGTGTAGCCAAGCAACCGCACAAAATCCCTGAGCATTCCACCGCTCTTCTCTGCCAGATAACCCACGACTCCTTTTTCGAAAATCAGATCAACATTGATCCGTCTCTTTGCTACAGAAATCAGGAGATCGATTCCATCTCTGCAAGGCGAACCATCCATCTCCTCGACTTTGATCATGGGCAAAATTCTGTAATTTGGAAAGGCTCCTGCCAGTTGTGTCGCTTTTAGTGAATAGAACATTGAAATGGGAACTGTATAGACGATATGCGCATCCAGCGCCTTGAGCTGCTCGGCATGCTCCAGATAGAGAGCATCATGTGTTGTCCTCTTCGTCTTTTCATCAAGCACTCGCAGGACTATGCGATCCAGATTGTCTATAATGAACACCAGATCACGATAGCCTTTCTTCTTGATTTCTGGAAGAGCTGCGTGGATGAACTCATTGATTCTCTCAATCAAAGGATAAATCTGCGGCTCCAATTTAAGGCGAATATCCTTTCGGCTCTCATGGCCTGTCCTGATCTGGCCGGTTATGCGTGCCAGCAGCCTGGCGATCATGGGAAGAGGAACAGGTGACTTCAATCCCAGCTCAAATTCGGTCTTCAGTTCCGCTTCCATTTTCGTTTCATCATTCCATCCATAGATCACTTCGGCAAACCACATCATTATGCCTCTGGAAAGGCGCTCGTCGATTGCGATTCCCTTTGAAGAGAGCTCGCGCTCCAGCCTTTTGATGATGGAAAGCAAGAGATCTGTATAAACCAAATCACCCATATCGATATCTTCATCGGCTGCAAAATAGACCACAAGGAAGTGCTCGCGCTCCAGCCGGTCTGCTAAACGCAGCAGCTCAGTGGACTTTCCGCAGCCTCTGTGCCCACTGATCAACTGGATTGCCGATCTGTCAGACCCCTCAATTCGCTGAGCCAGCAGTCCAACCACATCGGTATCGCCTCTGGCACTTGTGCAGTCAACCCAGCGCGGATCGCCGCTTGGCAGAGGTTCGAGGAGCACGGAATTATAGGCATCCCTTAAATTATTGGCAGGATGATCCATGAATATCATGAACAGGTTTTGCCCGGCCTTTGTATAAATATTGCTATGACAGGAGTTCATAAAAATCCGCGACTTCCCTGTCTTCTTTTAGCGGCTCTGCATAAAAATTGTTATATGCTTCCTTCAAATTTCCGGCCCTGGGCATAACGTCCTCCCTGACTCAATTTGCCTCTCCAGCATGATAATCATTTTGATGCCATCCTTCGGCCAGAATCCAGACCAAAGTGGAAGGCCTACTTCGATTCTGCTTTTCTTCTATTCAACCACGCTGATTCTAAAGCTCTTCTTATCCCCGAAGGGCATCGAGCCGGATACTGTATCTAAAGAGACCTCAAGATCCCAAAATCCCGCAGTCCTGGGCGCTGCCAACATGCTGAATGTCACTTCGCCGGCTCCGGAAAGCTTGCGGCTGAGGCCAGTGTCCAGGATGCCTGAGCGATCCCGCAAAGTTGCCTCTATTTTGGTTCCCTCAGCCAGGTGGGAGTAGGTCGCATGCACCTTGACCAGGCTCTCCTCGCCCACAGCGATCGTATCCGGTGGGACGACGTATTCGATGCTGCTGATCTTGACATCAGGCTTGTTCTCCGGGTTTTCCACAAGGAGTGTAAAGGCTTTTTCAGCGCGCAGCTTATCGCCCTTCCAGATCTCAGCCTTGAGATGCCACTCGTTTATGTATTCAGGCCAGCCAGATGGAATAGAATAGCTGGCGGGAACCATTATCTCTGCCGGCGGAAATTCATATGTGCCGCTTCCTGAAACTGTTATTTCGCTGCCGCTTTGAAAGCGGGGCGGGAAATCGGCATAGGCGATGTGCAGGCTGAGAGTTGATTCCGCCATGTCGGTGTATTTGATGCTGACAATGATCGGCACCTTCTCTCCTATGCTCAGAGTCTCTGGCGAAGCCGGATATTGGAGGGAGGTGATCTTCACTTCGCCGGCTTGAGCTGAGGGGGACAGAGAGAAGATGAGCAGAAGCGCCATCCAGAGGAGAATGCGAGACACTCCTCGCCCCAAGTATCGACTTTTCATACCCGCCACCTCAGCAGACGATCTTCTCGAAGCAGTCCTTGCAGAGCACCTTCCCCCCTGCCGTCCTGCCCTTGATCTCCATGAACCTCTCTTTGCACTGCTGGCATTTGAGGGACGGATAGATCT
>JAJRAX010000252.1 GCA_028679775.1 Methanothrix sp.
CAGCCTATAGAGATATGATTTAAGCATCAATAGTTAGTTGCTATTTAATTTTAAATAGTTATTGTTAGACTTAAACTATTACAAAGAACTCCGCTTTCATCCCCACCGTGAACGGTGGGGACTTCCCGCTTCGTCCTTCGCAATCCTACAAGTTAAAGCGGAAAATTCTTTAAAGTCCAAGAACAATGGACACTCTTGATTCCATGAGAAAGACCATAAAACAACAGACAAAGAAAACCAGTCTGCCCCGACTCCTCTTCCTGGCACTCCTGGCGGTTCTTCTCCAGGCAGTCATTCTCAGTGCCGCAGTCAATGCAGCAGCAGAGAGCACCTTCTATTCAGCTCAGTCCAGGGATATACCGACATACGTCTATGAAATCGTCAAGTCTTATCCTCACGACAGCCAGGCATTCACCCAGGGGCTGGTCTATGAAGGAGATGGCCTGCTCATCGAGGGAACAGGCCTGTATGCACGATCGAGCCTGCGCCGGGTGGATCTGGAGACGGGCAGCGTCCTGCAGCAGACCGATCTGGAGAGCAGTCTTTTCGGGGAGGGTGTAGCCCTCTGGAAGGATCGAATCGTTCAGCTCACCTGGATGTCCGGATTGGGTCTGGTCTACAACAGGAAGAATCTGATAAAAATAGGCAACTTCAGCTATCCCTACGAGGGCTGGGGGATAACCTCCGACAATCATAGCCTGATCATGAGCGATGGCAGCAACGTTCTGCATATTCTCGATCCCGAGAGCTTTGCTGAAACAAGGCAGATAGCGGTTACAGCCAACGGCTCGCCTCTTGGGAGTCTAAATGAGTTGGAGTATGTCAATGGAATGATCTATGCCAATGTCTGGCCGACATACTGGATAGCGATAATATCTCCAGATACTGGCGAGGTATTGGGCAGAATCAATTTGGCAGGAATCTTGAAGAAGAACGAGACGGAAGGCAAGAAGGTAGATGTGCTTAACGGCATAGCCTACGATGCCAGAGATGACAGGCTCTTTGTAACAGGAAAACTGTGGCCCAGGCTATTTGAGATCAAGCTTGTGCCTGAAAAAGCAAATAGAAAAAACGAATCGCAAACGATCGAGTCTAGTCCTCACCCTCGTACTTGAAGGAGAGGCGGACCTTGGCCCTGTACTCTGCGATCTTTCCGTTCTCCAGCCTGACGTCCAGCTCCTTTACCTCCGCTATTCTAAGATCCCTCAGGCTCTTGGTGGCCCGATCGACAACTGTTTTAACAGCTTCTTCCCAGCTCGTTTTGGAGGTCCCGACCAGCTCAATTATTTTGTATACGTCTCCGTCTGCCATAGTCCTATCACCCTTATAATTCTAAATAATAATAGGCGTTTCTCATTGATATAATTTCCTAACCTTAACTTCGTGCATCTAGGAGATAAAATAAATGTGTACTGCCACCATCACTAACTAATGCGATTGTGCCCTTTTTTGCCTATGACGACTATCCATCAGAAAGTTGCTCTGGCAACAGTTGCATAGACAACCTTTTATACAGGCCTCGACCTATAAGCCAAACGCAAAAATATAGGAGCTTTATGAGGCAGGACATTCCATTGGGTTTGCTCATCGATATAATCCGTCGGAGCCACATAATCCATCTCAACGCCGAGTTGAAAAAATTTGGAATCACAGCTAGCGGATTTATGATCATGATGTACCTTTCCGAAAAGCAAAATGTGATACAAGATGATGTAGCACGTCACTTTCACATCGACAAGTCAGCGATTGCCAGAGCCGTCCAAAAGCTTGAAAGTGCGGGTTTCGTTCAGCGCATAGTCGAGCCCACTAACCGACGAGCCAGCCATCTCTTTCTTACTGAAAAGGGAACTGAAATCATCCCGGAGATGGTGCAAATCGATAAGCTCTGGGAAGAGAAGACTCTTGCCGGAGCTTCAGAAGAAAAGATATCTCAGGTTTATTTGCTGCTTGGCGAGATGGTTCAAAACAGTCTCATAATTGCCGGAAGATACGGTGATGAATAAAATGAACGGAAACGAAGCATTGGGCACTGAATGTAATGAACAATATCAAAAAGAGCCCCGCAGACAAAAGTATCTGGGAGAAATGGGGATTATCGCGCTTATAGCATTTCTCAGCGCCTTTGTTCCGTTGTCAACAGACCTTTATCTTCCGGCACTTCCCGGAATGGCTCTGTATTTCAACATCTCTGCTGACTTGGTAAACCTCACGTTGATTCTGTTCTTCGTTTTTTTCGCCATAGGAATGCTCTTCTGGGGACCATTGAGCGACAAGTATGGCCGAAGGCCGGTATTGCTGATCGGGTTATCCGTTTATACTGCAGCAAGCTTTGCCTGCGCGGGCTCCTGGGATATTTATCACTTGATAGCATTTCGCATTCTGCAAGCCATAGGAGGAAGTGCAGCTTTTGCCGTGGCCACGGCTATGATTAAGGATATTTATGACAGCAAGAGACGAGAGGCGATTTTAGCTATGGTCCAATCCATGGTTCTGGTAGCTCCAGCAGCAGCCCCGGTCCTTGGCGCACTCCTACTGAAGTTCATGTCCTGGAGGGGAGAATTCTTGGCCTTGGCTTTCATCGGCCTGCTGGCATTAGCAGGAAGTGTTGCATTGCAAGAGACAATAGATAAACGCAATACTGGCTCAATTCTTCAGACACTGGGGGGACTTTGCACAGTCGCAAGGAATCCAGGCTTTTCGTCTCTACTCGTACTGTTTTCTTTGCCGATGGTACCCGCGATGGCGTTTATAGCCTCATCATCCTATATTTATATAAACGGCTTTAGGCTCAGCGCGCAAGTTTACAGCTATTATTTTGCCATAAATGCTATTGGAATGATCTTTGGCCCGATGCTTTATATGCAAGTATCGCGTAGATACACCCGCCGATCGATTATTCTCGCATGTTTTGGGATCATGTCGGTCAGCGGTCTTCTCATGTCATTTGTAGGTGGCTTTTTGCCTTGGATGCTGGCCATTGTGCTCTTACCGGCGACTATCTGTGGAAGCGGTGTGCGAATACCCGGCACAAATTTGATGCTGGAGCAGCAAAGAGAAGATACAGGATCTGCTGCGTCTCTGCTGAACTGCTTTGCCACATTCCTGGGAAGCATTGGCATGATCATAATATCCCTGAACTGGAGCAATACAATTTTGGTCCTGGGAATAATGAATATCCTTGTCGGACTGGTGTGTCTGATTCTATGGCTGCCCATCTCTCAAAAGCAATATGTATTGAAGGTTCCAGAGAGATATATCGCTGCAACAAGCAGGTAGCTACACGTCGTTTTGCAAATGAGTGAAAAAATGAAGAAAGATATAAGTAGAAGGGCTCGCATCAACTTTTGGATCGATACCCTGGCCTTCCTGAGCTTTGCAGTATGCGCTATCTCGGGGTATGCCATTATGGGTGGAGAACATGTTCCTCCTGGTGAGAATGGCACCGAGACGGAATTGATGAATGCAGATGTATTCTGGGGATTTGCGCTCCGCGAATGGGCACACATCCACTTGCTTACTGGATGGATACTTGTAGCCCTTGTTCTGGTGCACATGATCACTCATCGACGTTGGATCTCGGTTATGATCTCTAAAATAGAACGTTGATACTGCAACAGTTGCTCCGACAACTTTTAATACCGTACAAAGACCAAATGCAAGAGGAGCATTATGAAGCAGGATATTCCATTGAGCGGGATCATATCGATAATCTATCGAAGCCACAATGATCTATCCCAACGCCGAGTTGAAAAAGTCTGGCATCACAGCTCATGGCTTTTGATCGTGATGCACTTTTTCTAAGGAGAAAACGTGATACAATGAGTTCCCTAATCAATATCGAGAACGTGGTGGCATCCACCAAGCTCGCAGATGAATTTGATCTGCATAAGATCGAGGCCAAACTGGAGGGTTCCGAGTACAACAAAGAGAAGTTTCCTGGACTCGTCTACAGGACCAAAGCCCCAAAAGCAGCTTTTCTCATATTCACTTCCGGCAAGGTGGTATGCACTGGATCAAAGGACGTCGATGAAGTTCATCCAGCAATAACCAGTATGGCTAAGACGCTTGCGTCCATAGGCATTGAAAATATCTATTCAGAGCCCGAGATCATCGTTCAGAATATTGTGGCCTCAGCAGATCTGAATACTGACCTGAACCTTAATGCCATTGCTCTGGGCCTGGGCTTGGAGAACATCGAGTATGAACCTGAGCAGTTTCCTGGGCTGGTCTACAGGATCAAAGTTCCTAAAGTGGTAGTCCTCATCTTTAGCTCTGGAAAACTGGTGGTGACAGGCGGCAAGAGCCCGATGGAGTGCGAGGAAGGCGTGCATATTGTGCGAATGCAGCTGAAAAACATGGGGCTACTTTCATCGATGTGAAGGATATTGGGCAATGGAGGATAACAAATGACAGATGATGCTATCAAGCACCAGTCGGAATTAATTAAGCATTCGATAGCGATTTTGCAGGATGCATTGGTTGATCTTGAAAAGGGCAACGAATTGAGCGAGATAAAATTATACGATATCATGGGCATTGTTGTAACTCAAATACAGGATGTGGTGGATATCTCCACTGCAACTGATGAGGCGACCAAGACCGAAATCATGAAAAAATGGCTATGAGGTGCAACGGCAGGAAATATATTTTTGTTCTAAAATTTTTATGGATTGCCTGAAGGCATTGCGTCTCCCAGAGCAGGAGACGAAACCAGCAGAACTTATTTACGATCAAGAAGCTATTTGCCTTTATGTGCTCCACCTGCGGCTGTGGAATTGATCTGGGCGGCATCGAGGACGTGTTTGCCAAGAATTACAGGTGCGGGGACTGCAGCCTGCTCTTTAAAGGCTATGGCTTCCGTCTGCCGTGCCCGCGCTGCAAATCGATGAATACCAAAATTGTCAGGTAATATTATGTCCGAGCATCTATTGGAAATAGCCAAAGCGCTTGTCAGGATAAAGGACGGCAATGTCGAGGTTCTGAGCGATCCGCTCATCTCTTCCTGCCCTCTGAGCCGCAGCCTGTACGGCATCGATAAAGAGAGCCGTGAGAGTGTGAGCCGTGTTTTGGAGGCCCACATGAAGGAGCTTGGCATGTACGGCCCGGACCGCGTTTTGGAGTTGCGGGAAAAACCCGTTAGCTTTGGTGCCTCAGAGATACTGATGGATGCCATGACTGAGGGGCTGGTAGACTCTGCGGTCGTCGTCTGCGAAGGCGCGGGCACTGTAGCCACAGATAGGCCGGAGGTGCTGCAGGCCATCGGAGCGCACATGACAGGTCTGATCCAGACGGATCCTATCGAGGAGATCCAACAGGGCCTGGAAAAGAGGGGCTGCCTTCTCCTGGACAGCCGGGCGACGATCGACCAGAAAAAGGGTTTCAAGAGGGCGGTTGAGGCGGGCTATCAGAAGGTCGCAGTGACAGTGGCGGCAAGCAGTGTGAAAGAAGCAAGGGCCATTCGGGAGATGGGCGCAGATCTTGGGGTTAGGCCATTCTTGCTGGCGGTCCACACAACCGGGATCAACCACGATCAGGCTCGCATGCTCGCCGAGTGCTGCGATCTGGTCTGGTCCTGCGCCTCAAAAGCGGTGCGGGAGGTTGTGGGAAAAGCGGCTCTCCTTCAGATGGGCGTCTCCATTCCGGTCTTCGCCCTGACTGTTGAGGGAAAGCGACTGCTCCTGAACCGTGCTCTCTACTTCTCAGGGCCTCTGGCAATGCACAGGGCCGTCCTGCCGCTGGTCCCTTCTGATAAGCAACCTCAACCACTGATTTGAATTCATGAAGACCTCGGGGCGCAGGGGTAGCGGATACTCGCGACTTCAGTCGTGAGAGGAGCGTACCCCGCTGTTGCTATGTTCTTCCAATAACCGATTAATGATTGCATCATAGCTTTCTCCTTTCTTACCTAATGTCTTTAGTCGGTCTCTTGTTTCGGTCTTTAGTTGTATGCAGGTCAGCATAAGACTTATATACTCACAAGTCCTATATATAACTACTCAAGAGCTACTTAAGCTCCGTCTATCCACCTCCACGAGGTTAGGGCACTCCGATATACCGGAGAAATACGGCGTAAAGCGATAGGCGTTCTGAGTACAAAATGCTCCGAGAGACAAGGTGGGAGTAATCCCTGGCTCGAAATCC
>JAJRAX010000374.1 GCA_028679775.1 Methanothrix sp.
AATAAAAGAATCAGAATTCCTTGATCTAAACAATAAATATTTTAAAGCCGTGAAAAGGGGCATGAGCGAGGCAGATTCAAAAGAGAGTCGGGAGTGCATTTCAGGATTGGCATTCAAGGAATTGAGTGAGAATTTTAGACTCATTGAGGAGGATTATCCGAAAGTGGATGTATTTGTGGAGGTTGATGATAGAGCCAAAGGCATCTGGAATCAGTTTCGCGATTTGCAGATGGAGAAAAACCATCTGGAAAGGACGAAAAAGTATCTGAAAATTAAAAAGGATTTCAGTGAGTATGTGATCTCTGCTCCAGATAAATATGCTCATGACCTGATCATGGAAAAATTTAGGATGGGCTATATATCAAGTGATGAGCTGCCCAACTACTACGATTTGGAAACGGGCTTCATGCGCGCAGGAGCTGGATCTGGCTCAATGATCATTTAGATTGTTATAGCATGATCCTCAAAATCCTCCGCCTGACCCTGAGCTCGGACGCGCCCCATGCGCGGGGAGGACGCTGCTAAGCTGCGCGGCTTTTTCGCCACCAGCTTAAACAGGCATGCAATTCTAAGAGGAATTGCTGCAGAAGGCTCGCATTGCCAAGATTTACATTGGCGAATACAAATGGCCATAAATCCAAGGAAGGAGCTACCACAATGAGAACCATTCGTTATAAAGTAATGCTGCGAAAAGAGGATGATGGAACTTATACAGTGATTGTGCCATCTCTCCCAGGTTGCCTGACCTTCGGGCGGACGGTTGAAGAGGCACTGGCGATGGCAAAAGAGGCAATTGAGGGCTTTATTGCCTGCATGATCGCCCGCGGTGAAGACGTGCCGGTAGAATCCGATGATTCGATGATATGCACTGTTGCAGTCGAAGCGAATGCATAAATTTCGATGCAACTTGAGCTCATCTTCCTGATTTGCATGGCTAGACTTCCCTGCATCCCACCAGAAAAATTGGCTAAAATACTCGAAAGATGTGGCTTTGAGCTGGAGAGAATCAGCGGCAGCCATCACTTTTACCACAATCCTGAAACAAATAAGTCAACGGTCGTTCCATTTCATGGTTATGATGTTCCTAAAGGATTGTTGATTG
>JAJRAX010000253.1 GCA_028679775.1 Methanothrix sp.
AAGATCTCCTGGAGGCCGGAGAAAATCGGGAAATGATGCAACACGAAATTTGCCCAAATCTAGTTTCTGACAATCCGGCAATTCCTCTAACAGATACGATCCTCGACCGAAAAGAAACTTAGAGACCGAAAACATGGCAAGATCCACTAAGACCGATCTTGCCTCCTCATTCATTTTACCACAATGATATTGAATAATATTTATTGTTACAATAGTAAAAAAGATTATTACCAAGAACTCTAATTATGATCGAAATAGGTATAACCTTGCGATCAGGAATTAGGAGGATCTTGAATTTGAATCGATTTAGGAGGGAAACCCTGCTCGCTTGCGGCTTGGTGCTCTTGCTCTTTTTAATGGGCACAATGGCTGCGAGCGCTACAGAGAATGGAAATGTCTTGCGGCTGGGATTGCAGAGCGACAAGTTCACACAGATGAATGCCTTCGTTCTACCCTGGGGAAACGGCGCTGTATTCGGAATGACCCATATTCCTCTTGCCACGTTTAAGCCGGATTTGGACACAGCTCCTTGTTTGGCGGAAAAATGGGAGGTTTCTTCGGACGGAAAATCTATTACCTTCCATTTGGTTAAAAACGCGACCTGGCATGATGGAAAACCTGTGACCGCAGAAGATGTTGCATTCTCATTTGAGTACTGGAAGAAGATCGATAAATCGGATGCCAGGGGAAATTGGTACGGCAGCTACCTTGACCACGCCAAAGTGATCGATAACAACTCCGTGGAGCTGGTTTTCAATGAATCTGTGGCTGCTGTGACCCTGGCATCTCAGATTCCCATTACCTACGTGATTCCCCAGCATGTTTGGAAGGGCGTGGAAAAGCCCAAGGAGTACAATGGGGCTGATGCATTGATTGGGTGCGGTCCATTCATCTTTGAGAAATTCGACAATGATGCTCAGATCGCCTACCTCAAAGCTAATCCCAATTACTTCGCAGGCAAGCCTGCCGTGGATGCAATCGAATGGCATTATTACAGATCATTGGATACTCTTCTCCTGGCACTGGAGAAAGGTGAGATCGACGCCAAAGCGGACTACTATCAGCCGGTATCGGGGATCTATGCCGCCGATCTGGTGAAAGCGGATAATGTTGATCTCATCATTGTACCCGATATCGGCGTTCCCCTTCATCTTGTCTTTGGATTCAAGCAATACCCGACGAATACGACCAGCTTCCGGCAAGCGGTATCCTATGCCATCGACTATCAAGCTCTGTTGGAGATGATAGCCGCAGGTTATGGCGAAATTCCGGGAAAAGGATACAATTCACCGGCATTGCCCGGGTTTGATACCGATCTCCCCAAACTGGAATACAACACTACAAAAGCCAAAGATCTCTTGAACAGCTCGGGTTTCATAGATAAAGACGGCGACGGCCTGCGCGAGTCTCCAGACGGAAGCAAGCTGAGGATACCCATCACACCGGATACCAAGCCCCAGTACGTGAGGGCGGCGGAGGTAATATCCCAGAATCTCCGGAAGATCGGCCTGGATGTTTATGTCGAGTCTCTGAGCAGCGATGCATTGAAGAAGAAGCTCTGGACGGACAGAGACTACTGCATGGCGGTCAGATACTCCACGCCATATGCCAACTTAGCCGGGGACACGGCTGCTGAGTATTATGTGGACCTGCCTGGAATGTTCGGCACCTGCAAAGATGCAAAGATAACCGGGATCGTAAATGAAGCAATTCGATCCAAGGATATCGACGCATTAAGCAAGAGCCGCCGGGCGATCCAGGAGTACGTGGCGGAAGAACAGCCAATCATAGCTCTAATCTGGGGAGATGCCATCTATCCCGTGCGAACGGACAGGTGGGTTGGCTGGACTCCAATGAACGGCTACGGGCCGGTAAACTACTGGTCCTGGTTCAGCCTGAAGCCGAAATAGAACCGAAACAATTTTAATCTCTATTTTTTCTATCATCGCTACTTTGTGAGAAAATCTTTTGAATTAGTAATAACATCATAAGCACTCATGCCTGCAAGAGAAGGACGGAACTAAAAAGATGACCGAACGCACAGGCTACCTGGCACGCCAGGCTCTTCGATATGCCATATCTCTATTCATCATCGTAACTCTGATCTTCCTCATTCCCAGGATGATGCCCGGAGATCCCTTCATCAGCTTGCTTGGTGAGGAGGTCTACTATCGCTCGCCGGATCTGGTGGAGCAGCTCAAAACCCAATACGGCCTGGACCAACCTCTTAGTGAGCAGTACCTCTCATACCTGCATAATCTGATGCAGGGCAACCTTGGCTACTCCTTCCACTACTCACAGCCAGTTTGGGACGTGATCTCCTACAAGATGAAGTGGACTATTGTGCTGCTGATTCCATCTGTGATCCTGGGCGCAATCCTTGGCATCGTAATGGGATCTCTGGCAGGCTGGCAGCGCGGCTCAGGGATGGACGCTTGGATCACATCTTTATTCCTCTTCATCTACTCCATGCCCCACTATTGGCTGGCCATGCTCTTTGTGCTCATCTTCGCCTTCTACCTGGGGCTTTTTCCATTAAGCGGCATTACTGCAGGCGGCCTGGAGGGCGTGCAGAAGCTGCGAGATGTTCTCTGGCACATGGCACTGCCTGTTTTTGTGCTAACGCTGTTTGGCGCAACCTACAACTTCTTCATCATGAGAAGCTCAGTGGTACAGGTATCCGGAGAGGGTTTCGTGCTCACGGCGCGGGCCAAGGGCCTTGCGGAGAGAGAGATTTTATTTCGACATGTGCTGCGCAATGCACTGCTGCCGCTGGTCACGGTGATTGCTCTTGACTTCGGCTTCATGGTCTCGGGGGCCCTGCTGGTGGAGATAGTCTTCTCCTGGGGCGGAATGGGAACTCTGGTTTACGATGCGGTGCTGGCCCGTGACTATCCGCTGCTGCACGGCAGCTTCCTTGTGATCGCATGCTGCGTGCTGGCGGCGAACTTCCTGGCCGATGTGCTGTATGCTGTGCTTGATCCGAGGATACGGGGAGGCAATGCGGCATGAGCGAGTTTGATGACCGGTTTAGGGCAAACTTCGAGCTGGCCAGGCGTAGTGCAAGAAAGGCTAGCTGGCCGGTGCTCATCGGCCTGACTCTTCTCTCGCTCTTCTTCTTACTCGCGGTATTCGCGCCCTTCATCGCTCCTTTCGACCCTTGGGAACCTGGCCGCCCTTTCCTGCTTCCGAGTGCTGAGCATCCTTTGGGCACCAATGACATCGGGCAGGACATTTTAAGCGAACTCGTGTATGGCACGCGCATTTCACTCTTCGTGGGCTTTTTCGCCGCCTTCGTCTCCGTGGCCATCGGGACTCTGGTGGGTCTCTTCTCCGGCTACCTGCGTGGTGCAGCCGACGAAGTGCTTATGGGCCTGACCGACATCATCCTCATCATACCGGCTCTGCCGCTCATGATCATCCTTGCCGCACACACCAGCCCCAATATCTGGAACATCATAATCGTAATCGGAGCCCTCTGGTGGACCTCCACAGCGCGCGTTGTCCGCTCTCGTGTGCTGCAACTGCGCGAAATGCCCTTTGTGGAAGCGGCCAGGGGCTTGGGTGCAGGCGATGCTTACATCGTCTTTCGGCACATTCTGCCCAACACCCTGCAGGTAATATCAGCCAAGTTCATCCTGGCCGTAGCGGGCGCTATGCTCACCGAGGCCTCTTTGAGCTTTCTCGGCCTGGGCGATCCACTGCAGAAGAGCTGGGGAATGATGCTCAACTATGCCTTCTCCCGAGGTGGGTTCATCAACGGATACTGGTGGTGGTACATGCCACCCGGAATATGCATTTCCTTGGCGGTGTTGAGCTTTGTTTTGATGGGCTTTGGGCTGGAAGAGCAGGATCGAAGAGAGCTGGAAACCAGCAAGCTTTAGGAGGATTTTGCATTCGCCCGAAGAGCTCAACCAGCTACTCCCTGTGGTATTTTCGCATTGGTACAGTTGATTGATGTTGGTTTCACCAGGCAACCACCACAAGATTCAACAGAACCCCCTGTGCCAGACAAATATAAAGATAGGCAACGCAGGTCGAAATCTTTATACATTCTAATAAGATATTGACATGATTTAAGAATAATCTCTGTTGGTGTAAGAATGAACTATTTATCAAAAGTGAAAGATTTAATGGCTATCACGATCATGTTAGGACTGCTAATGGTAGCAGTCAGTACATGTGCACTGGCCTCAGACACGAACAGCGCATCAAAAAATATTACCATAGTAGACTCTGCAAACAGGACGATTGAAGTTCCTTATCCTGTCGAGCGAGTCGTCGTCTTATGGAGCAACACTGCTAAAGAAATGCGTGCCATCGGAGCCGTAGATCGGATTGTGGGCATGGATCAGTCCACCAAGGATGAAGTTGATAAAGGCACTCTCCCGGAACTTGCCAAGGTTCCGGTGGTTGGCACACAAGAGGAGCCCAATTATGAGAAGATCGCTGAACTGAAGCCAGATGTGGTCATCTGTCTCTCCGCAGGCTATCCACCCGAACCAGACGCGATCCAGGCCAAGCTGCAACCCTTTGGCATAAAGGTTGTGGGCCTGGACTTCTACAGAACAGAAGTCTGGTTTAATGAGATAGAGAAGCTGGGCAAGATGCTTGATAAGGAGAAAGAGGCCTCCGAATACGCCGACTTCTTCCATAGCTACTACGATCAAATCAATGGCGTGCTTGCCACTATTCCAGATGCAGAAAAGAAGAGCGTTTACTTCGAGGGAGCCAAGAAATATCAGACCTACGGAGGAGCAGGCTACGGCAGCGGTATCCCCAATATGATCCGTGCATCTGGCGGCAAAGACCTCTACCCGGAGAGGGAAGAGCTGGCCTTTGAAGTGAACCCGGAGGATGTGGCCAAGAGGAACCCTGATGTGATCTTCAAGGGTACATCTTTGGGCTGGAAGGCGGAGAATGACACCGAGTTTAAGAGCCTCCGAGACGAGATCCTGAACCGGACTGAGCTTGCATCTACCAATGCGGTCAAGAACGGCCAGGTGTATGTGATCAGCTTCGACGTAGTTGGAGGAGCGAGCAAGAAGTTCGGGCCTGTGTTCCTGGCCAAGGCGCTCTATCCCGAGAAGTTTCCAACCCTTGACCCACTGGCGTTTTACCGGGAGTATCTGGAGACGTTCCAGGGATTAAAATATAAAGGGATTTACTTTTATCCCTAAGTTTCTTTTTGCGGCAAAATAAAAGGAGATAAAGATCAAAATGTTAACAACCAGCATAAGTCGGTATCTTGTGGCATCAGTCTTGCTCTCGCTTATTGCATGCTCAGTTGCAGCTTCAGCAGTTGATGGCAACTCCTCGTCGATATCTACTATTACCATCACAGACTCCGCCAATAGGTCAGTAGAGATACCTTATCCGGTTAAATCCATGGTTATTCTCAATTATTGTGCGCCGATGGAAGTTTGTGGCCTTGGTGCAGCCGAGAGCGTCATCGGAATCGATATGGATACAGAAAAAAAAGTAGAAAAAGGTCTGCTTCAGGAGCTTAAGAGTTGCCCGATAATTGGAAGCTGGGATAGTCCCAATTACGAGAAAATCGCTGCTTTGAAGCCGGATGTAGTCATTTCGTTCTCCGCCGGATGGCCGCCCGAGCCCAATGAGATTCAAGAGAAACTATCTCCATTCGACATTAAAGTCGTCGGACTTGACTTCTACCGCATGGACGTCTGGTCGTCTGAGATCCAAACGCTGGGAACGATGCTGGGAAGAGAAGCCGAAGCCGAGGCGTACATCAAGCACTTCCAAGAAAATCTCGATTTAATAGCCAATCGTACGTCTTCCTTCTCACAGAATGAGAAAAAGAAGGTCTACTTCGAGGGTGTGAAGGATTACTTTACATATGGCGGAGCCGGATTTGGCTGCGGCGTTCCCGGAATGATCAAAGCTGCCGGAGGAGCGGACCTTTATCCAGAGCGGGATGAGCAGTATTTCGAAGTCAATCCCGAAGACGTGGCCAAGAGAAATCCGGATATCATCTTTAAACTCCTAAAAGTTGGATGGGGAGCTACAAACGATACCGAGTTCAAAACTCTCCGTGAGCAGATCTTGAAGCGACCGGAGCTGGCCAAGACCAATGCTGTGAAGAATGGACAGGTTTACATCATCAGCTACGATCTTGTGGGTGATGAGGGCAAGAAGTTCGGCGTCAATTTCCTTGCCAAGGCGCTCTATCCGGAATTGTTCAAGGATCAAGATCCTCTTTCATTCTATCGGGATTACTTCCAGAAGTACCAAGGATCAAATTTGAGTGGGTTTTTCTTCTATCCCACTCTTTAATCCTATTTGATTTAATATATCATTAGGTGATAATTATGAACACTCCCAGTATATTCGCTGATTGGAACACGTCCGAAGGAGTAGCCACTTCGGAAGGATTGATCAAGCCGCTTATAGCCACATCTAACGTTTCATTATCTGCCTTAGAGATCTCCCCCGGCGAAGAGGTCGTTCCTCATAAGCATGATGGTCTTCCTTACTTTGAAGTCATCCTTTGTATTATGGAAGGGAATCTGGAGGTAATTGCCGGAAAAGAGAAGATCTCTGCAAATCCTGGCACATTTATCATGGCTCACCCGGATGAAATGGGGTGGTCTAATAAGAGTGATCGGATCGTCAGAGCATTGATAATCCATGCACCTCCGCCCGCCTGGAAATCTGCGGGAGAATTCCTTGACCGGATAAAGAGTTGGAAGTGAGATATCTGTGTCCGAGGCGGGAAATGGGCGGGATATTTAATGGAGAAGCATGATAATATTCCAAGGGTAGTCTCTTGGTCTGGAATCCGTATTGTAAATGATGTCTTGGACGAGAGATCCAATCCATGTGTACAGACATTGGAAGGACGGATCGGTCCGCTGCTGAAGGGTGACGGCTCTCAGGCGCATTTTATCGAGATGCCGCCGGATCTCTACTGCGAGGAGCATTCTCACGCTACAGAAAGCCTGATCTTCACAGTCAAGGGAAGATGGGTGCTCTGTAGCTCCGGCAGAAGACATCTCATGCAGCCCGGATCGCTCTTCTGGTTTAAAGCTGGTACGCCTACTGGCTACGAAGTACCTTTCTTTGAGCCTGCCTTCATATTGATCTTCAAGGGGGTCAAAGATGATTTGGACGACAAAGGATTTCTGGAATATTTGGAGACTCTTCAGCAGCGTCTGGAGAAGGCCCATGCGGATGGGACGCCTTTCAAGATGAGTGAACTTTGTCAAGATCATCCGGCCAGAATCTTTGCCCGCTCTTTACAGGATTCAAATTCTCTGAGGCCAGATGAGTCCGATATGTAAGAATACTGTGCGGGATGGAGGTCGAAGCGCAAAGCAGGCCTATTTGAATTTCATAGCCCGCAAGATGCTTTTCTTGACTGGCAGCCTGACAGTTTTATTTCTCTTGGTCTTGATCTCAGCCTCCATAGGCGGAACCACAAAAGGGCCTCTGGAGGTCTTCAATTCCATCGCAGGCAGGTTCTTTCCGTTCGTGGAGTGTAATCCTTTCGTGGATGGCGTGGTCTGGCATCTGCGGCTGCCGCGCATCCTCATGGGAATTGCAGCCGGAGCGGGACTGGCTGCCGCTGGAGCTGCTATGCAGGGTGTGACCAGGAACCCTCTGGTAAGCCCTTTCACGGTAGGCATCTCCTCAGCCGCTGCTTTCGGAGCCTCTACGGCCATTATGTTTGGCGTAGGCTACGCTGGCTATGGGACATATATCATAATCCTTTCCGCATTTGTGGGAGCTCTGGGGTGCGCTCTCCTGGTCTTCGGGCTGACTCGATTGAAGAAGACCTCAGCAGAGACGCTTGTCCTGGCAGGAATTGCTCTAACCTACTTCTTTGGAAGCCTGACGGCCATACTGCAGTTCTTCGCCAATGAGCAGCAATTGAATGCCATGGTTAATTGGACCTTTGGCACTCTTTCTGGGGCGGATTGGAACCGCATTGTGATCGTTACTGCCATACTGGCCATCAGCTTGCCTATTCTCATCCGTCTCTCCTGGGACCTCAATGCCATATTCTCCGGAGGCGATGAGACTGCCAAATCCTTGGGAATCGATACATCTCGCGTGAGGACATTGGTTTTGCTCATATCATCCTTCATCGCCGCAGGCATCATCTGTTTTACAGGTATAATCGGCTTTGTAGGGTTAGTAGGCCCTCACGTGGCTAGAATGGCCATTGGAGAGGATCATCGATTTCTACTGCCCGCCTCCTGCATTGTAGGCTCGATACTGGTAGTAGGAGCAGATATCGTGGGTCGGACTGTCATGGATCCAATCATCTTGCCCATCGGTATTGTGATCTCGTTTGTGGGGGTTCCCATGTTCCTCTATCTAATGATGACCAGAGATACGAACTGGAGTTGATCGCTATAGTTTGGAAAGAGAAGACCATGATGAATGAGCGAAGAACTATATTTAAGAGCGAAAGCCTGAGTTTAGCAGGAATTCTGAGATACCCAGACAGGCTTGAAACGGAAGCTCCTGCCGTTCTGCTGGTGCACGGCTCGCTGGAGCAGGATAAAGACGGCAACTTTCTACGAAAGAGAGATGGAACGCCTGCTTTCAAAAAGAATTTTTTCCTGGAGATCTCCAAGAGACTCTGCTCGAAGGGCATTGCTACCTTTTCTTGGGATCGGAGAGGTTTTGGTGATAGCGAAAAGCCGAATAGGGCAGGCAGCTATCTGGATGATGTGCGAGATGCCCTGGCGGCATTGCAGGATCTTTCGCTGCAAGATGACATAATCAATCCTGATCGCATAGCGGTATTGGGCCAAAGTGCTGGTGTCTACACAGCTTGTCTTATGGCCAAGGAGGATTCCAGGCCCAAAGCCTATGTGTTGCAAGGAGGACTCTTCAGCAATTATGAGAAGATGATGGCCTTCAATTATAGAAGAGTGGTGGAGTATGCTTCCCGGAGCGAGGAGTGCCTGAAGTGGGTTGAAGAAAATGATCTGATAAGTCTGGCTATTGGTCACAATCTTGCAGAGATGGCAAAGAAGGCCAAGAGCGGCGAGGCAGAGCAGGAGATCGGCTACAATGGCAGAAAATGGACGCTGCATCATGACCCAACCTGCTACCAGGAGGAATATGCACCATCCCGGCAGTTTCGATACATCCGAAAGCCGGTATTAGTGATTCAAGGTGCATGCGATCTGAATGTGCCTGTGTCGGATGCTTTTCAGATCGAGAAGGAATTGAGGGCCAGTGGGAACCCAAGTCCGCATCTCGCTATAATTCCTGGCGCAGATCATAGCTTTCAGCTCGTTCCTGAAGATGAAGAGCTGCGCCTGAGGGAAAGAATGTCTCTGGAGAGCTTCCGGCGGCCCTACAGCGGGCTTTATTTCCGTATTTTGGCCGACTTCTTGAGGCGATTTCTCTGAAAAAGCATATGCTGTTTGAGGTTCTGTCAAGTCTATGGCATCTAATGAAACAATGTTGACTGGACGTTTCGATATAATAGTCCAGCTACCAACAACTTGACAGAACCATTTTTTCAGCTCTTTAAAGACCGGCAGGCTTCCTTCTCCTTAAGATGGCAACCGATGCACAATTACGCATAACTCGACCATCTCACCCACTGCCCAGGCGAGGGTGGGAGAATCTGGCTGACTTGGATGGACGCCCCATTTTCCATAGATCTAACCGAGATTCCCCTTCGCCAATTGTTGTATATTCGTATGAATTTTTATATGTTTCCACTCGAAAAAGTTATAAGCACAAAAAGTAGTCACATATAAAATCATATGATATGCCTTAAGAGTATGATTATGCACGCAATAGGAGGATATATTATGAATAGGTCTTGGATAACCATCTTAACGATACTGATTGCCTTGGCCACATCTCACAATGCGTGGGGTGCGATATCTGAAGATTTATATGGAGAGAATTTTACTTTGGATCCTTAACTTCGCGCATGTAGGGAATAAAGAACGCTTTTAAGGTGGTTTTCTAGCGCCAAGTCATTATTTGGGCGGAGCTTTTATATATTACTATTCCCCA
>JAJRAX010000375.1 GCA_028679775.1 Methanothrix sp.
CGACCGGCGTCCATTTCTGAGTGAGAATCAGCATTCCAGGAATTAACAGCGTTAAAATTGACTCGATAACGAAGAGCCATGCAACTGCGGGAGCCAGAGCCTTTCCCAGAGAGAAAACAAGCCAGCAAAGTAACGTGAGAAGCGCCCATGCCCAGCAGAATATAGCATAGTATTTAAAGCCCGGAATAACCGCATCGAGACCAAAGAAGAAGTAGCCGTACCAGATAAACACTACGGTTGCGAAAAGACAGTACCACCCTAGGCCTTTTGCGTCATATCCGTGAATGAATATCCCGGCGACCATGAAATAAATAAGAGCGAAGACCGAAACTAAAGCGGTAGCGCCGGTTTGTCCCTGGCCGTGCAACTGCCACGCCGCTATTAAAATCAGTATAGCCACAGCCAGATTTAAAACTCCGACTTCCTTAGCCCCTGTCTTGCCCAAAACGGTCATGCCGTTACAGAAAAACACGAAACCCACAAGCAACAAAACGTAACCGAGTAATAGATCTACTACCATATCTCTCCATACCTCCTTATGTTATTTGTGTTTTTGTGGATTTTCCACCTTCCACAGAGGTGATTAGAACCATATGAAATGGTTTTTATCACATTTGGCGTATCCGTGTCAAGATACTTTTTTAGAGCGACCCCAAAAATTTTGCGCAAAAAACCTATTTTAGGAAAAATTGTTGAATTATCAATGCGGGTTGCCGCTGCGGTATGCGGGGCCGCGGCGGGTTTTCAGTGAATCGATGTCAGCGGTATGCAGCACGGGCGCAGAGCCCGCGCGATCAGGCGTTTTCCTTTCTCTGGACGAGGATCACCCATTTCCCTTTCTGCACCACTTCGCCGCCCTGATTGTGGACATTGACTTCGAAAATGAGAAAGCCCATATTGTGGCGCTTGTGCTCCCTTTTTTCAACGAGCTTGCGGGTTATGTGGATGGTGTCTCCGAACTTCACTGCTCCCGAGAACCTCCAGTCCTCGAGCCCCATAAAAGCGATCGTGGCGAGGCGCGGCATCGTAAACCAGAGGCCGGACGCTACGGAAAGAACGCAGAGCCCGTGCGCGACCCTGGTCTTAAACACGGTGTTTTTTGCGAACTCCTCGTCTATGTGCATGTTGTTGAAGTCTCCGGAGAGCCCGGCAAAGCTCACGACATCAGTTTCGGTTATGGTCCTGCCCGTGCTCTTATGCTCGGCGCCCTCG
>JAJRAX010000254.1 GCA_028679775.1 Methanothrix sp.
GGTATAATGGTCCCTAAGACACTGGCAGACCGAACCCATCTTTGCCCTAACTGTGGGCTAGAGATGGATCGAGACATCAATGCCAGCTTGAACATTCGCACCCTCGGACTGAGGGGGAGAGCCTATCAAGATCCAACCCCTGCTTTGTGCAAATCATCAAAGCAAGTTAGATCGATGACGTAGGAAGCCCTGCCACTTCAGGGGCATGGGAGGAAGTCACTATGTCACTCAAAAACTATGGCGTACTGAAAGGAAAGGCAATCGAGACAAAAAAAGGAACTGGAAAGAGCCCGCATTTCCAGATATTGGTTAACGATGGCCAATTGCTCTATCGTATTGCTGTGAATGTTGAATCTCAAGAGCCGCCATCTGATGTGCTCTATTTTGTAGATGAGAGCTTCCATCATCCGATTCTGGATTTGCTCGAACCTATGCCCAAAGGCTACAATAAATTGGAATGCAAACCCGGTGGCTCTGCCCTTGATTTCATCCGAGGCAACCTTTTTGAAACCTCATTGATGGTAGCACTGCCCTACGAAATTTCAGGACCGAATAACGATTTGAACGAGCTGGTCGCCAAATACGTAGAAAAGGCGATTACCATGGAAAGCAGCGCAATCTACGCCTTTGGCGAGAGGTGGGGGCCTGAAGAAGAGCGAGATAATTACTTTGGCTTCACGCCAGGCAACGGTGTCCATGACATCCACATGAACCAAGGAAGCTCCGACCAATTCATGAAATACGATGGCGTTTGGCAGGATGGAGGTTTAATCATTCATCTACCTGATGAAAAAAAGTGGATTGCCATCTTTTTGGCGTTTCAATCTCAGTGCTTCCACACAGATGATGCCCAAGGCCATCGTATCCCCGGTGTATGCGATAAAGCTTTGCCAAAACCTGGAGACAAGAGCATATGCATCATTGCCGCCCGCGTAAATCCAAAGGGACCGGATATGGGATTGGAGACTGTCACCCTTCTCAATACGACTCCTGAAGCAATTGATCTGACCGGCTGGGCCCTGGCAGACAAGAACAAGAAGAAAGCTCCACTAAAGGGCAGCATTGGAGCTGGCGAATCTCTTAAAGTGGTCCTTTCTGGCAAAGATATCGAATTGTCCAATAATGGTGGAATTATTACCATTCTCAGCAATAGCGGTCTGAAGGTTGACGGCGTGAGCTATACCAAAAAGGATGCATCAAAAGACGGATGGACAATCGTCTTTTAGGACAGAATCAGGGCTAAGGAATCAGCTCTGGAATGGGCATCTCTGGAATCCTTCCTACTATGTGGGAACCTGTGGTGATGCTACATTCGAAGACCTGAATATATCTAAGATGGTTCATAATCACAACCTGGCGAAGAGTATCCTGGATGCAAGCTGGGATAAACTGATACAGTACACTTCGTACAAAGCGGAAGACGCTGGTAGGAAAGTGGTATTGGTTAATCCGGCTAATACATCGCAGATGTGCTCAAGCTGTGGTTAAATAGTCAAAAAGAATCCATCTATCAGAATCTACAATTGTCCTTATTGTGGCTTATCGATAGATCGAGATCTCAATGCCGCTCTGAATATCGCAAGACTGGGACTACAGTCTTTGGCATCAGCCTAGATGCCCGCCAATTCATTGGCGGGAGTGGTCACTCCTTTTCTTTTGCTTTTATTTTTGGTTCTTCGCTGTTTTGCGTGTGCAGAGATTAATGGCAAAAAATGCCTGCATCTGCAAGCCGCGTTCATAAACATTATGAACATTTCTCAAATAGCTATAAAACATTTATTGCAAGCATTTTCTGCCTGCATATCATCGATTCAGGCGAGATCAAGGCTATGAAGCGAATTAAATGGCATGAGGAAGGTTTTTCATGAAATCATTCGTCTTTCCTGAGTTCCAGATCATAAGGGACCAAGAAAAATGCGGCCAGTGCAGAGGCTGCGAGAGACAGTGTGCCTTTGGCACCCATACTTACGATCCTGTGGCCGACCGACTGACATCCGATGATTACAAGTGCGCTGGATGCCAGAGATGCGTGGTATTCTGCCCCAAGCATGCCATAGTGGTACGGCCATCGCAATCGGTCTTTAGGCCTAATGTTTCCTGGTCTCGCGAGAAGCTGGATGACCTCAGGAAGCAGGCGGAAACTGGAGGAGTGATCCTCACGGGATCTGGAAACGACAAACCGTTTCGCATTTACTGGGACCACATTTTGCTCAATGCCTTTCAGGTCACCGATTCATCCATAGACCCATTGATAGAGCCAATGGAGCTACGCACCATTCTGGGTGCCAAGTCCAACCTGGTGGTGCAAACCCCCATCCTCTTCTCGGCAATGTCATACGGAGCCATAAGCTACAACGCATTTCGATCACTGGCAACAGCCGCCTGCAAGTCAGGCACATACTTCAACACAGGCGAAGGTGGCCTTCCCCGTGAGATAAGAGAGAAGTTTGGAAAGTGCGCCGTAGTTCAGGTGGCTTCGGGACGCTTCGGCATAGACGCAGAATACCTCAACTGTGCTGCTGCTGTCGAGATAAAGGTGGGCCAGGGAGCCAAGCCAGGAATTGGCGGCCACCTTCCAGGCGAGAAGGTCTCGGCAGCTGTTGCAGAGACGCGCATGATCCCTGCGGGCACGGATGCCATATCGCCGGCACCTCATCATGATATCTATTCCATAGAAGACCTCTCCATGCTCATCCACGCGCTGAAGGAGGCCACCAACTACGA
>JAJRAX010000255.1 GCA_028679775.1 Methanothrix sp.
TGAAGTGAAGGCCTCAAGAGATCGTACTTTCAAAGGTATCTTGCAGATAATGCAAAGAGAGGGTCTCGATGAAGAGGGTGCAATGGCAATGGTCCTCGACCTGGGGCTCAAGGATTATGTGGTGGAGCTTTACAGGCGAGGGGATGTGACCATTCGCGAAGCTGCAATTATCCTCGGTCTTAATTTGCGCCAGACACTTGAAATTATGGAAAAAAGGATAGGTGGCAATGTGGGGAGAGCTGAAGCCATTAGTGCCTTGGAGTTGGCAAAGAAGCTTGCTGACTCAAAATAATTTGTGGTCAATTCGAATTCACGATGTGCACATTCATCAGGCTGCTACCCACATATGCACGGGCAAGGCCTTTTCTCGCCTCACCCCGCCTTCTCGATTGAGTGGGTGGCATGGCTGAGGTTTATGGTCAGCTCGGAGATATTCTTGATGTAGTCCAGCATGCGCTCCAGACTGCCAGCTAAAACCAGCCGAACCAGCATCTCAGACTTGTCTTTGCTTCCGGACAACTTTGCAATTCCCTCAGCATGGCTCTGGATATCTCTGATCCTGTCGATCAGCTCATTGGCCTTGTCTGAGTTAGTCTGAATCAAAAAGTTTATTGAATCGTCAATCAGGCCGCAGAGCAGCGAATCCATGCTTGAAAGCTCCTCTTTTAGATCGTCAGGCAGGTTTAAGCTCTTTTTGCAGCCGATCTCGGCGATGCGGTGTGCATGGTCTGCTATGCGCTCAAGGTTCGACGCCGCCTGCATGTAATTGAAGGCTGCAATGGGATTAAGTGTCTCCTGCTTGACCGAACCTGATCTCAATATCTCTGTGAACTGGCGGGAGATGAGAAGATTGAGCCGGTCCACATCATTATCCCTGGCGATCACATCAGCAGCCAGCTCCTCGTTGCTGTGCAGAAGGCTCGCGAGCGAATCGGATATCATGGACTTCACAACCGTCCTGATTCGCTTTAATGCCCTCTCAGACTGAAGCTCCTCAGAGCTCAAGAGATCCTGGATGACCACCTTGTTTATGGTCTCCTCCAGGATCTCCGGGCCGATGAGCTTGTTGACAATCTGATGCAGATCCTTCTTTTGCATAGAGGACATGTGCCCGGCAGTCACCTCAATGGTCCTGTATCCTCCAACGTAGCATCCGATGATGTCCCTGACCAGATGCTCACCTGTCTTGTCGCCTATGTCCAGGTGCGCCCTCAGGTCGCGTTCAGAGCGATCTGTGGATAGGGTGAGTGCTCCGTTGTCCCCTTGATTGATGTATATGATGGACCCGGCTGAAATGCCATTCTTGGTCGCCCAGCTCTTGGGAAGGGAAACGATAAAGGTCGACTTGCCGGTCCTCTGTACCTTTCTTGTGTCCATAAAAGATCCTAATTCAGATGCTCTCTCTTTGCTTCCACCATATAGACGATGCTCTCACATATGTTGCAGATGTGGTCGCCCGTCCTCTCCAGATGCCTGTTCACCATGAGCAGAGCCGATCCCTCGTTGATAACCTCCGGATTCTCGATGATGATCTTCAAGAGCTTTGTTCTGGCCTTGACATAAAGCCCGTCGATCTCATAGTCCCATTTGGTGACCTGTCTCGCCAAATCCGCGTCGCTGTCCATGAGGGCCAGCATGGACTGGTCGAGCATCTTCTTGATGGTGTCCGCCATCTTGGGGATGAATTCGAGTTTGGTTATCTTGATCTTGTTTTGAGATTGAGTTGTGACTCTGGCTATGTCCACGGCCAGATCCCCTATCCTCTCCAGATCTATGCCTATCTTCAGGATGCCGATGATTCGCCTGAGGTCCTTGGCCATAGGCTGCTGCAAGGCCAACAGCTCCATGCAAAGATTCTCTATCTTCTGGCTCAAATCATCCATATCTTGATCATGTTTGATGACCTCTCTGGCCCTATCAACATCAGCTTCGCCCAAAGCGGCAACTGATATTTCTATGGCCGCTCCAACTCGGTCTGCCAGTTCTTTTGTAAGATTTTTCAGTTCTTTCAGGTCTCTATGATAACGCTCTCTGTATGGGATCATCTTGCCCCCTCCCCTTTTATGCCTTCAGCCACTTCCCCAGCTAGTCTAGCCAAATCTTCCTGTAATATAATCCTCAGTGCTCTTAACCTTGGGCATCTCAAATATGTGTTTCGTCTCCCCCACCTCGATCAGTTCTCCCATCAAGAAGAATGCGGTGATCTCAGAGATCCTGGCCGCTTGCTGCATGTTGTGGGTCACGATCACCTGAGTGTAGTTGTCCTTGAGGCTCTCCATCAGGCTCTCTATCTTGCCTGTGGATATGGGATCGAGAGCGCTGCACGGCTCGTCAAATAGGATGACATCCGGCCTCATAGCTAGAGTGCGGGCGATGCACAGCCTCTGCTGCTGTCCGCCGGAAAGTCCCAGAGCCGGCTGGTCCAGCCTCTCAGAGACCTCTACCCAGAGAGCTGAATCCTTGAGACTGTTCTCGACGATTTTATCGACATTCTTCTGACCATGAATCCTGGGGCCGTAGGCAACGTTATCGTAAATGGACATGGGGAAGGGATTGGGCTTCTGAAAAACCATGCCGATCTTCTTTCGCAGATCCACGACATCAACGTCTTTGCCATAAATATCGATATCATTGTAGAGGACCTGACCCTCAATTCGAATATTGGCTACAAGGTCGTTCATGCGGTTCAGGCAACGGATAAATGTGGATTTTCCGCAGCCTGACGGCCCGATAAGCGCAGTAATTCTCTTCTCAGGAATTTCCAAGCTAATGTTCTTGAGAGCTTGCTTTTGTCCATACCAGAGATTCAAATTATTTGAGACTATCTTGGATGTCAACGCAGATCCCTTTTAATGTCATTCGGCTAATTGGAATTTTATTTTTTTGGTCCGGTAGATCGTGAGATGACTATATAGTTCTTCCTATTTAGACTATACATATGCTGGGTTGTATACAAATGCTGCTTCAGAAGACCGCCAACCATGCGAATCTTTTATATAGAACTTCAAACTCGTAGTAAAGAAAAAGTCGGGGAGGACTATAGGTTTGGCAGGTTTGAGCGGCGTTCCGATAATCATATTGAAGGAAGGTAGCAAAAGAGAGACTGGAAAAGATGCGCAGCGTAAGAACATCTTAGCTGCAAAGGCGGTCGCAGAGTCCGTCCGGACCACCCTTGGACCAAAAGGGATGGACAAGATGCTCATCTCAGGCCAAGAAGCAACCATCACAAACGATGGTGCCACCATCTTAAGGGAAATGGATATCGAGCACCCTGTGGCCAAGATGATCGTAGAGGTGGCAAAAGCCCAGGACGATGAGATTGGTGACGGTACCACCACCGCGGTAATAATCGCCGGCGAGCTACTGGAAAAGGCAGAAGCTCTCCTGGATCAGGATGTCCACCCCACCGTCATAGTTCAGGGATACAAGCAGGCAGCAGCTAGGGCACAAGAGGTGCTCTCCGAGATGGCCATAGATGCCTCCGGAGACTCCGGCATGCTCTTGAAAATTGCCCAGACCGCCATGAGGGGAAAGGGCATCGAGATCGCCATGGATAAGCTGGCGGTAATCTCAGTTGAAGCTGCACGAGCAGTGGCGGGATTTGAGGGCAAGGACATTGAAGAGAATATCAAGATCGTGAAGATCCCGGGCGGCAAGATAGAGGATTCTTCCATAAACCACGGCATAATAATCGAGAAAGAGAGAACCTCCCAGGAGATGCCAAAGTCCATAAAGAATGCCAGGATTTTGCTTTTAGAGGGCACACTTGAGCTCAAGAAGCTGGATACGGATGCCAAGGTCACCATAACTGATGCCAAGTACCTCTCCAGCTTCAAAGAGGGTGAAGAAAAGGTCATCAAATCTCAGGTAGATTCGATTGCCTCAGCAGGTGCAAATGTAGTATTCTGCGAGAAGGGCATCGGAGTCACTGCTCAGAACTATCTGGCAAGACTTGGAATGATGGGCATCAGACGGGTGAAGAGAGAGGATCTCAAGATGCTGTCCCTGGCGACAGGTGCCCGGCTTGTAGGAGATGTCATGGCCGTCACTTCCAAGGACCTTGGATCGGCTGCACTGGTCGAGGAGCGCAAGATTGGCAAGGACAAGCAGATGATCTTCATAGAGGGCTGCGAGAAGGCCAAGGCAGTATCCATCATCCTACACGGCGTATCTCTTCAGTTCTTAGAGGAGATGGAGCGGGCGCTCGATGATGCTCTCAATGTGGTTTTAGATGTAATTCGCTCCGGTCGGATTGTGCCTGGTGGGGGCGCGCCTGAGATCTTTGTGGCCGAGAAGCTGAGACAGTATGCCTCTACCCTGGAAGGGCGGGAGCAACTGGCGGTCAGGGCCTTTGCAGATGCAGTAGAGTCCATTCCATTGACTCTGGCCGAGAATGCAGGCTTTGATCCTGTGGACAGCCTTGCGGCTCTACGAGCTAAGTGTGGTCAGGGCAAGAACTTCGGGCTGAACATTATGACTGGACAGCCGTCAGATATGCTGGCAGAGGGCGTTGTGGAACCTCTCAAGGTCAAGACCCAAGCCATCAAGTCGGCAACTGAAGCCGCCACGATGGTCTTACGTGTTGATGATGTCATAGCAGCCAAGCAGGGAGAATTGACTCCAAAGCCCGGTCAGAGTCCGCACGACTACACCATGCCCCAGATGCCAATGCCTCACTACTAGGAATTGGGACTGAATGGGCAGGAATGGGCCAGGGCCTTTCTGGCCCGATATCTATCCCGCTGGATTTCGGAAACAATGGACATTGGGTGACGCTTATGGCGGATGCGGATGAATTTGCAAAATCAGAAAGAGACGCGGAGACGTCCAGTGGAAGTGCCGGGGAGCTGACGGAACAGCTTGCCTTGGCAGAGGGTCTGGCCAAGGAGCGTCTCGACCTGCTGATGCGTTGTCGGGCAGATCTGGATAACGTCCTGAAGAGATCAGCTCGCGAGAAGGAAGTGAATGTAAAATATGCCTCTGAGAAGCTCATCTGCAAGCTTCTTCCCGTGATCGATAGCCTGGAGCAGGCGGCAAAACACGACGAAGGAAGCCGAGTGCTCTATATGCAACTGCAGAGCATTTTGTCAGGGGAGGGGCTCGCGCCCATTGAGGCCATAGGCATAAAGTTCGATCCATACCGGCATGAAGCTCTCTTTCAGGTTGAATCGAAGGACCTGGAAGAGGGCACCGTGGTCGAAGAGATACAAAAGGGTTACATCTTCAACAGTCATGTCATTCGCTACTCAAAGGTGGCAGTGGCAAAAAGATGATAAGCTTTAATATTCACAAAGTCGATTCAACTTTCAAGTTCAGGAGATGAGATCTTGTCAAAAATTATCGGCATTGACCTTGGAACCAGCAATTCGGCGGCTGCAGTTCTGATTGGCGGCCGACCTACTATTATTCCCAGTGCAGAAGGTACGAGCATCGGCGGCAAAGCCTTCCCATCGTATGTGGCCTTTACCAAGGAGGGCCAGGCGCTGGTGGGAGAGCCGGCCAAGAGGCAGTCAGTCACCAATCCGGACGGAACCATCACAGGCATAAAGCGGAAGATGGGAACAGACTACAAGGTCAAGGTTTATGGAAAGGAGTACAGCCCCGAGGATATATCCGCTCAGATTCTGAGAAAGATCAAGACGGATGCTGAGACGTATCTGGCGGACACAGTTGATAAAGCTGTGATCACCGTTCCTGCCTACTTCAACGACAACCAGAGGCAGGCGACGAAAGATGCCGGAACCATTGCAGGCCTTGAGGTCGTTCGAATCATCAATGAGCCCACGGCAGCAGCTCTAGCGTTTGGTCTCGATAAGGTGGGCGAGCACAAGATCCTTGTCTTTGATCTGGGCGGCGGCACACTGGATGTCACCATCATGGAGATAGGTGAGGGCGTATTCGAGGTTCGGTCCACATCCGGAGATACCCAGCTCGGCGGAAGGGACATGGACGAGAGGCTGACCAACTATGTCCTGGATAAGTTCCGGCAGGATTCGGGCATAGACCTGAAGCGGGATTCTATGGCCATGCAGCGTGTGAGGGAAGCCGTCGAGGTGGCCAAGATTGAGCTGTCAAGCGTGATGCAGACCAATCTCAATTTACCATACATCACTGCTGATTCAAGCGGCCCCAAGCATCTGAGCATGACTATTACCCGTTCCAAGCTCGATGAGCTGATCCAGGATGTAATTGAGCGCTGCCGCGGTCCAATGACCCAGGCTCTGCGGGACAGCAAGCTGGAAAAGTCAGACATCGGCAAGATCATAATGGTAGGTGGCCCTACCAGGATGCCTATCGTTCAGGAGTTCGTTAAGAGCTTCATGGGCAAGGATATTGAGAGAGGGGTGGACCCCATGGAATGCGTGGCTATGGGTGCGGCCATTCAGGCTGGCGTCTTGGGCGGCGAGGTCAAGGATCTGTTGCTGTTGGACGTAACGCCGCTCTCGTTAGGCATTGAGACTCTCGGAGCCGTCACTACCAAGCTGATCGAGAGGAACACAACCATTCCAACCAGAAAGAGCCAGATATTCACAACCGCGGCAGACAACCAGACCAGCGTCGAGGTCAATGTGCTGCAGGGCGAGAGGCCCATGGCCAAGGATAACGTCTCTTTGGGAAGGTTTACACTTGTGGGCATTCCGCCGGCTCCTCGAGGCATTCCTCAGATCGAGGTCACCTTCGACATTGATGCCAACGGCATCATTCACGTCTCTGCCAAGGATCTTGCTACCAAGAAGGAGCAGAACATGACGATCACTGCCCCCCACAAGCTGAGCAAGGATGAGATTGATTCCAAGATCAAGGACGCTGAGAGGTTTGCGGCTGATGATCTGAAGAGAAAGGAAGAGATCGAGGTCAAGAATGCGGCAGACTCCCTGATTTATGCCTCTGAGAAGATGCTCAAAGATGCGGGCGATGTGGCCACTGCTGATCAGAAGGATAAGATTACCAAGGCCATTGCTGATCTCAAGAACGCCCAGACTGGTGGCGAGATCTCAGAGATCAAGGCCAAGACCGAGGCCCTGCAGAACTCTATCTACGAGCTATCTGCTGCCATGTACCAGAAGGCGGCGGAGGCAGCACAAAAGGAGAAGGCTTCGCAGGGGACAGGCCAGGAGCAGACCTCGGGGTCAGGCAAGTCGGATCAAACGGTTGATGCCGACTACGAGGTAGTAAACGACAAGAAGTAAGACGTGGCAGACTGAAGAACTGAAGAACTGAGCAAGATATGCCGGAGAAGAAGGACTACTACGAGGTCTTGGGTGTCCCCAAGGACTCGAGCGAGAAGGACATCAAGGGAGCTTATCGCAAGCTCGCCATGAAGTATCATCCTGACAGGTCGGAAGAGCCCGATGCTGAGGAGAAGTTCAAGGAGCTGTCCGAGGCCTATGCCGTCCTCTCAGATCCGGAGAAGCGGCAGAAGTACGATCAGTTCGGCCATGCCGGAATCAACAGCCAGTACTCGCAAGAGGACCTCTTCCGGGGGGTCAACTTCGAGGATCTGTTGCGCGGGTTTGGTTTCGGGGGCGGCGGTGCCAGAGGTGGCGGGGAAAGCATCTTCGACATGTTCTTTGGCGGCGGTGGGAGGGGCCGGGGTCCGGCGCGTGGTCGAGACCTGCGCTATGACGTCAGCCTGACCCTCGAACAGGCGGCCACGGGCCTGGAGTCAACCATCGATGTGCCCAGAACCGAGAACTGTTCCACCTGCCGGGGCAGCGGCGCCAAGCCCGGTACAACTCCGAGCGTCTGCGGCAACTGTCACGGGTCCGGTCAGATCACCCGCGCCCAGAACACTCCTTTCGGACAGATGGTCACTTCTTCCGCCTGCCCAAAATGCGGCGGCAGAGGGCAGATCATCGTCAACCCATGCGGGGACTGCGGTGGCACTGGACGGACGAGAAGGACCAGGAAGATCAACA
>JAJRAX010000024.1 GCA_028679775.1 Methanothrix sp.
TACAGGCAACTGACTTGTATTCCCGACCAAGCGAGTCTGAAGGTTAACGGTTAGGCAGAAATATGCATGAAATTAGATATAGTTGATCTACGCGGAGCGAAAGTAATGAAAGGGGTACGATTCATCCCATCCCCTGAAAGAGATGGGTCTTCTCTAACCCATTACCCCAACGTTATAAATATGTTGAGCTTCAACCAAGGATCCATGCCCGAAAAGGACAAGCTTGTCATATGGCCAATCTATTTTGACGCCGCACTCTCTCGAAAGGACGGCAGGATGGTCAGTATTCAGGATGCCGTCAACGATCCCAATCTGGACATGCTGATCACCGCAGCTCTCAAATCAGGCTTCAAGCCGGAGATCGAACGAGAGAAAAAGCACCCGAAGATCTGGCACCAGGAAGATGCTTCAGGAAGAATCCTGATCTCCAGGAACGGCTCGAAATCCGTGGCCTTAAAGAAGATAGCCCTGTCCATGAAGTCGAAATATAAGAAGAAGGGCCGCTGAGTTAAGGTTTTTTTCGAGCGTCAAGATGCCTGATCATCGGATGGATAAGTTGATTAAAGACAATGACGCTTAAAGCCAAATGATCGAGAAATGCACCAGAGATATGGTCACATGAATACGATGGTTAGACGTTTGGTTCTGGATGTTTTAAAGCCGCATTTGCCTACGATCTTGGATCTGGCCACAGCTCTCGCCAAGGTGTCTGGGGTTACAGGAGTCAACCTGAGCCTGGATGAGGTGGACCAGCAGACGGAATCGGTCAAGGCGACCATCCAGGGTGAGAATATCGATTACGATGGTGTGGAAGACGTGATCAAGAACTTCGGGGCTGCGATACACAGCATCGATGAGGTTGTCGTGGGAAGAGAGATCGTCAAAGAGTACGAGACACTGCAGGAACGCTGATTGCCTGCATCTGTCTGATTATAGAAAAGCAGGCAGAAGACCCGCTTCCTTCAGGAGCATGGGAGGAAGTCACTTTTAACAGAATACCCCGATGCTTGCATCGGGATAAAGTGCATGAGGATTCAACTTATGTTTGGATCAGCTAGCATGGTTCTGCTTTCATGCGGCTGCGCCATGCAGAAAAAAGGCAATGCTTAATACCATAGCCTGGATCTAAAGAAGACGCATGATTGACCTGCACACTCATACTACTTTCAGCGATGGCGAGCTGATTCCTTCCGAGCTCGTGCGCCGGGCCGAGGTCCTGGGATACACGGCCATAGGCATAACCGATCATGTGGATTATACCAATATCGAGCACATCCTGTCTTGCCTATCACGGATCAAGTACCTGAAAGGGTTGCTCGATATGCAGGTGCTTGTGGGGGCCGAGCTGACCCATGTTCCGCCTGCCAAGATCGGGCCGCTGGCCGCGTTCGCTCGAAAGCTCGGTGCGGAGATCGTGGTGGTCCACGGCGAGACACCGGTTGAGCCGGTCTGTCCCGGCACAAACCGGGCGGCTATTGAGGCAAGGGTGGACATCTTGGCCCATCCCGGTTTCATCACTCTGGGAGAGGCAGAACTCGCTTACGAGAATAACGTCTGCCTTGAGATCACATCGCGTTCCGGGCACAATATCACCAACGGCCATGTTGTGAGGATGGCAAAACTCGCAGGAGCCAAGATGGTTGTGGATACAGACAGCCATGCACCGGGAGACCTCATCAGAAGCGAGCGTGCTATTGAGATCGCTATGGGTGCTGGCTTGTCCCTGGAAGAGGCATCTGACGTGGTTGAGAAGCACGCTATCATCCGATGAAATCAACTCAAAGGGGCTGAATAGATAGACATAGTGGCAATCGATATTTCGGGTCGGCATGAGGTCGAGGGCAGATACAAAATGATATGTGCTGTCGTCTCCGCCCGCATATCACCCAATTTTATCGAGAAGATTTACTGCGTGAGACAGATACCTCGCGAGGCCGAAGCGTTAGATATCAATATTGTAGCCGATTTTATAAGCGCTGCGTGCATGTGCCTTCCCGGAACGATAGTCGCAGAATCTGGGGACTTTTATAACCTGGAGACCTGGAGGGTGAAAAGCATTCTGGGCAGGGACTTCAAGTATCCTGAGACAATTGCGGAAAGGACTGCGATAGAAATGGCTCATCATATCTCGGTGGCAGGACGAAGGCTTATCATGGATCGCGAGAGAAGAGATAATCAAGATGGATGAAGAAAAGACCGCTGTCCTGCTGATAAGGGAAAACCCGAGCAAATCCCCGGACCCCTACAGGATCAACGAATTGAGGGGCCTGGCGGCAGCAGCCGGGTATAAGGTATTGGCCGAGATACTCCAGCGCAGGGGCAGAGACCAACGTTTTCAGATGGGAAGAGGAAAGATCGAAGAGGCACTGAGCTATCATCCCCAGAAGCTGATTTTTTATAATGCACTCAGCCCCAATCAGGTATACAACATCCGTTGCGAGTATTCCGCTCAGGTGCTGGACAGGTTCAACCTCATTTTAGAGATATTCTCATCTCGTGCCTCCAGCCGCGAGGCAAAGCTGCAGGTAGAGCTGGCCAGACTCAGCTATGATGCGCCACAGGTGAAAAACGCCCTCGCCCTGAAGAAGAGAGGCGAGCAGCCGGGATTTCGTGGCGCTGGCGCTTATGAGCAGTCCATGTATCACGACATCCGGGGACGAATGGCCAAGATCCGGTTGGAGCTTGAGTGTGTCCAGAGCATGGGAGAGGACAGACGGCAGAAGAGAAGAGAACAGGGCTTTGATCTGGTGGCTCTCGCCGGCTACACCAACGCCGGCAAATCCACTCTTATGAACTCCCTTACCGGCTCCGAGGTGGTGGCCAAGGACCAGCCGTTTACCACCCTCTCGCCCACAACCCGGGCTCTGGAGGTTTTTGGCAGAAAGGTGCTGCTCACCGATACGGTAGGATTCATCGACGACCTGCCCCACTTTCTCATCAAGGCCTTTCGCTCGACCTTATCCGAGATATCTGAGGCCGATTTAGTGCTGCTCGTGGCAGACATCAGCGATCCCATCGATCTCCTGCGCCGCAAGCTGATAGCATCTCACAAGGCTCTCTGGGACTGCGAGGTCACAGCTCCAATTGTGACCATTCTCAACAAGGCGGACCGGCTGGATGAGATGGAAGCCTCTCTCAAAGTCGAGAGCATCAAGGACCTGGCTCCTTATCCGGTCCTGGCGTCAGCAGTCACAGGCCAGGGTCTGGGAGTGCTTGAGGAGTGCTTGTCCCAACGTTTGCAGCCGCTCAAGGAGTACGAGATCAGTCTGCCTTACACCAGTGAGGGTCTGTCAGAATTGTCCCGGCTCTACGAGACGACCGAGCTCTTAACAGTCAGCTATGAGAAGGAGCTGATTGTGAGACTGCGAGGACGGGAGGAGACCATAGCGAAAGCCGGGCTTTCGGGAGCGCGGCTGCGGTGACATCTGGATGCGGCCATGTCAGATATGCCTGAAATTTTGCGGGAGCACTTCGAGCTCAAAGAGACAATTGTCACAATATTCGCTAGGGAAGCCGGGCAGATTGATGCCGCCAAAAACTCCATTCGAGAGGAGCGTGCAGTTCTCGAAAATTTTATTCGAACTGATCCATTCTTTCAGATAACTCTCGAGCCCTATTCTCTCCTGGAAGAGGGAGCACCTTTAATCGTCCGGAAGATGATAGCCGCAAGCGCTGTCTTTGGAATCGGGCCAATGGCAGCGGTTGCAGGGGCCATCGCTGGGTCTGCAGTAGATGCCATGATAAAGGAGGGCGCAACATACGCAGTGGTTGACAACGGCGGAGACATCTGCATCTTAAACGATCAGCCAATGACTGTGGGAATTTACGCTGGAAGCTCGCCCATTAGGGATCTGGCCTTTTTGATCGATTCCCGGAGAAAGCCTCTGGGAATATGCACCAGCTCCGGAACTGTGGGGCCGTCCATCTCCTTTGGCTGGGCGGATGCAGCCGTGGTGGTGTCCCAGGACGTGGCACTGGCGGACGCTGCTGCCACAGCTCTTGGAAACTGCGTGACGGCTACGGGGCCACTTGCCGAGTGCTTCTCGGCAATCGATCGACCTGGAATCGATGGCGCTATGGTCATCCGGGGCAAGCAGATGGCCATGTGGAAGGAGTTGCCGGCAATGCGGCGCGCCCATGTCGGTTCGGATAGGATAACCCGAGGATAGAACTTTTGTAGTAATAGGAAGGGCGAAAATTATGAGACAAAATACGAGACCGAAGATGAGACAGAAGAGGCCTTTTCACGTCATGATCATACCCACACTGGGCTGTCCATCCAAATGCGCTTACTGCTGGAGTTCGGAGGTCGGCTCGCCAATCATGAGCATAGATACCGTAAAGGATATCGTCTCCTGGCTCAAGGACTTCAGGGACGATCCTGTCACATTCACATTTCACGGGGGCGAACCACT
The DNA here is from genome assembly GCA_028679775.1 of Methanothrix sp. GTDB lineage: Archaea > Halobacteriota > Methanosarcinia > Methanotrichales > Methanotrichaceae > Methanothrix. The sequence continues at coordinate 4,416 of JAJRAX010000024.1, forward strand.
CCTGGCAGGGGCCGACTTCTACCGCCAGGCTCTGCCGATGCTCTCCGGCGATCTCGCCCACATCGAGCCAAACTTCGCCCTCCAGACAAACCTCTGGAAGCTGACGCCTGAACTGGCAGACGTTCTCGCCCAGTACAACATTCCCATCGGATCGAGCCTTGATGGCCCTCAGGAGCTGAACGACCTGCAGAGGTCGGAGGGCTACTACGATCGGACCATGAATGGATACAAGCTGGCTCTTGAGCACGGCCTGCAGGTCCAGTTCATTTGCACCTTTACATCTCACTCAGTTCAGTTCAAGGAAGATATATTCAAATTTTTTATGGACAACCATCTTACCCTCAAGCTTCACCCGGCTTTGCCGTCTCTCCGGAGCGACGAGCCTGAGAGGTGGGCTCTTCCTCCTGAGAAGTACGGCGAGCTTCTGGTCTATCTGCTGGACAGGTACCTTGAGAACATGGGAAAAATTGAGGTCCGAAACATAAACGACTATGCTCGATGCGTCTTCACCGGCAGGGGAACCGTCTGCACATTCGTTGACTGCATGGAGAACACCTTTGCAGTGGGCCCGGACGGCAGCATCTATCCATGTTATCGTTTCGTAGGGATGCCGGAGTACGTCATGGGCAACGTCCGGGATCATCCTAGCCAGAAGGATCTCGCCGAATCGGCGGCTGGTGTGCGCATGCGCGCCTTCAAGGAGTTTGTGGATAAAGAATGCAAAGGCTGCAAGCACATCCGATACTGCCGGGGCGGTTGTCCCTACAATGCCATAGCTCCCACAAACGGTGTGATCATGGGCGTCGATCCACATTGCCCGGCATACAAGCGGATCTTCGATGAGATCGCAGACAGGTTCAACCAGGAGATGATGGGCTCTCTCGGCCTGGAGATGGGGGCATCGGCGAGGCCAGCAGTGGGCAATAAGCCGGCAATCATGCCGCTCGTCCGGAAGCTGGCGTCGAATTAAGCGGGGGATAACCTCTGGTTAGCCATATTTCCACCCAAAACAGAGGTCCGGCAATCATTCGCTCCTCCTAAATCCCATCCAAATGACAGAAAGCACTGCCAGCACCAGGCCAATTCCGAGCAGCGGTGCCGCGGATGATCCGGAGGGCGTGCTCTCTGTGTCCACAGCTTGCATCACATAGCCCTTGACTTCTCCTGCAGCAGAATCGGATGGATTCGGACTGGAGGCA
>JAJRAX010000256.1 GCA_028679775.1 Methanothrix sp.
AATTAAAGCCCCTTTTTCTGACATAATCAGAATCGTTTTACATAACTGACTTGGTCCGACCCCAGCTGCGCTACCGCAGTCTTTTGGTGAACCTTACGCCTGTGTCCAGATAGCCGTTGTGCTTGTAAAATTCGTGGGTGCCTTGCCGGTGATTGCTGCTGGTGAGGACGAGCAGAACCGCCCCCTGCCCGACAAGCCAGGTCTCGATGGCATCCAGGAGCATCTTCCCAACGCCGCGTCCCCGCCACCCCTCGTCCACCACAAGGGCCGTCAGCCTCCCGTACAGCCCGGAGAATTCCAGAGAATAGCTCCGGTAAGCCCCCACGATCCCGATCACCTCGCCATGAGCCTCTGCCACAAAGGTCACGTACTCCGGCAGCGAGCACAGGATCTTCAGCCTGCCCGTCATCTCTTCAGGTGATACGGGGTATCCAAGCTGTGAGATGAGCGAGGCCACGGCGGGCGCATCAACCGCCTCGGCCTCCCTTATGAGGTATTCTTTTTCTGCAGCCATGCCCTTTCTCCCGGTTCTGACCGACAATGCTTTCCCCATACTCTTATTCTACGTGTTTGACCTTGCATTTGCCAGTCTCGGAAGCCTAAGCGGGTCGGACCAAGGTAACTCATTGATTAAAGACATTTTATATCTGATAAACGAAGGTTTTCAAGCCTTAGGATGCACTTTTTACCATGAAAAAGTGCATCCTAAGAAGTCATGGCAGAGAGGCGAAGGTAGCCCTCTCTTAAACCGCTTTTTTGGGGGCCAAAAACAGTGCTCTAAGCCCAAAAAAGCCCCCTTTTTCTGACTAAATCATAATTGTCTCAAATAATTGATTTGGTCCGACCCCAGCTGACAACCCCAGCTGACAGATCAGTATCTCTCGAAATCTTGATCGGCCGCATCCTTTTTATCCGAGCCAGTCAGATTGATGGTAACACCTCCAGGGACGGGGGCATCCGTTTCTCCGCCTTTGGTCATCCTGGGATTTCTTTCCTTGTGCTTGCCGGAGTCATGGCCTTGCCTTTTCGTCGTGGCAATAGGCAAGCTCCTCTTGGTCTCCTTCTCAAACTTGAAATATGCAATCGCATCCTGGAGCTGGACAGCCTGACTGGAAAGCTCCTCGGCTGTGGAAGACATCTCCTCGGCTGCGGCCGAGTTTTCCTGAACGACATGATTGAGCTGCTGGATGGCGGAGTTGATCTGGTCCGAACCGGTGTGCTGCTCACTGCTCGCCGCCGTGATCTCCTGAACGAGCTGGGACGTCTTCTTGATGTCCGGAACAATCTGTGAAAGCAGCTTGCCGGCTTTCTCCGCCACGATGACGCTGTCCACCGAAAGCTGACTGATCTCTCCCGCCGCTGTTGCGGATCTTTCGGCAAGCCTGCGTACCGCTGCCGCCACCACCGCGAACCCCTTGCCGTGATCTCCGGCCCTTGCCGCCTCGATGGCCGCGTTCAGGGCCAGCAGGTCGGTCTGGCGCGCAATCTCTTCGATTATGGCGATCTTCTCGGCAATGGTCTTCATGGCCTGGACGGTCTCATCCACGGCCTTTTCACCTTCCGCGGCATCATGGGCAGATTTGACGGCGATCTTTTCCGTCTGCTCGGCGTTGTCCGCATTCTGGCGGATATTGGAGGTCATCTCCTCCATGGAGGAAGACGCTTCCTCTGCCGCAGATGCCTGCTCACTTGCACCCTGTGACATCTGCTCCGCGGTGGAGCTCATCTGCTCGCTGGCCGCTGCGACATTGTCGGCAGACACCTTAACATTCTGGACGATAAAAGAGAGTTTACCCACCATATCCTGGAGAGAGTGCATGAGCTTGTCTTCATCGGACCGGCTCTTGATTTTCACGCTCAGATCTCCCTGTGCGATCATCTCAGCCGTTTCCGCCACATCATTCATGGCCTGGATGAGGACGTTGAGGTTATTCTTGATGTCGTTGAAGTCCCCATGGTAATTGTCCACAATCTTTTCCGGGATATCGCCCTTGCTGATCCGTTCCACGTACCGTGCCGCCATGTTCAAGGGATTGATCACGGCATCGAGTGTCGTATTGATCCCATTGATGATATTCCGGTATTCTCCGAAGTGGCGCCCCGCGTCCGCGCGGACGTCCAGGCGGCCCTCCATGGTTGCCTTCGACAGCACGCTGATATCGTCAATGAGCATGTGGATGTTTTCCATGCACCTGATCCCTGCCGGAACGAGCTGGTCCTGCTCGCTGCGCCTTCCGACCTGCTTGTATTTTTCGAGCAGCTCCGTATTGCCTTCAGCTATATTGGTGAATACCTTCGTCACGGCGAGCAGACGGTCCCGCACCTGATTCGTCGCCTCAGCCACCGTGGCGAATATCCCGAGATACTTCCCTTCCACCGTTTTCGTGCAGTCATTGACAGCCAGCCTCTGGAGCGCGGCATTCGCCTCCACCAGACCGCCCAGCCCATCGATGCACTGGTTCAGATTGTTCTTGATCTCGTTGAAGTCGCCGTTGTAACTGTCCGTAATCTTGGCAGGGATCTCGCCCCTGCTGATCTGGTCCACATACTTGGCTGCCATTTTCATCGGGGGCACCAGGGCATCCAGGATGGCATTCACCCCCTCCATGATCTCCCGGTAGCCTCCGCTGTGGCGGGAAGCGTCGGCACGGACAGTCAGACTGCCTTCCACTGCCGCCTTCGAGAGCATGCCGATGTCCTCGGTGAGCATGGTGATGTTCTCCATGCACTTGACGCCTGCCGGCAGCATCTGGTCCTCTGCGCACCTCCTGCCGATCTTTTTGAAGTGTTCGAGCAGGGATGTATCACCCTCGGCGAGATTGACGAATACCTTCGTTACCCCGATCATTCTCTCCCGCACCTCGTTCGTGCCACCGGCAATGGTGGCATAGATCCCCACGTAGCTCCCATCGACCTTCTTGGTGCAGTCGTTGACGGCAAGCCGCTGCAGCACGGCGTTCGCTTCCACCAGACCGCCCAGCCCATCGATGCAGTGGTTCAGGCTGTTCTTGATCTCATTGAAGTCGCCTTTGTAGTTCTCCGTGATCTTGTCCGGGATCTCGCCCCTGCTGATCTGGTCAAAGTATGCGGCCGCCCCGTTCAGGGGTTTGATCACCGCTTCGAGGATTTCATTCACACCGGCCACGATGCCCCGGAACTGGAAGTTGATCTTGTCCGGGTCTCCACGAGTGGCAAGCTTGCCCTCGGAGGTGGCTTCGAAGAGGTGCTGGACTTCCTCCATGAGAGAAGCGAGAATTTTCCTCACGTCGCGGGAAACGACCATCCCCACCAGGAAAGCGAGGACGGCGCCGATGAGGAGAAACGTGATCATGAATGTGGAGGCATGATTGGCGGTCCTGGTGTTTTTCTCGCTCTGATCCCTGGCTTTCTGGACGTCGGATTCCATGATGGCGTTCAGGACGCTGTCCACGTCAGCCGCCGCCTTATAGGCATCGCCGGTGAGGAGCTGATCGAGCTCCTTGGTCTTCCCTGCCATGGAAAGCTCCACGAGCTTGTCCCGGTAGGGAATGTAGGCACTCATCTTATTCTTGAAATCCGTAAATGCGTTCTTGTCATTTTCGCTCAGGAGGCTTGTCTCGTATTTCCTGCCGACATCGTCTATCCGGGACTGAATGGCCTTCATCTGGTCATGGCATCTCCCCTTTTCCTCCGTCGTGCCGGCAAGGAGGGCCTTGTGCAGCATTACCCGCTCCTGCTGAAAAAGGACTGAGATCTGCCCCGCATACT
>JAJRAX010000376.1 GCA_028679775.1 Methanothrix sp.
GACACCCTGGCTATATCATGAATATCCATATTCGCAATTGATGTAGTTACGATTTTACCATCTTTATTTAAAACCGGATAATGTAAAAGAGCTATGTATAACATAAATGCTTTATCCTCAGACTTAAATAAAATGCCCTGCTGGTTACCAAAAATCCAGAGGCCAAAGCATTACCTTTTAAAAAAGTTGTTTTTCATACCTCAATCGGTTCTTAAAATCAAGACTTTATGTGTCTTCCGCTTCAATTTGTTCCAGCTTTTTTTTATCGTCTGCCGATAATTTTAATTTCTTGAGTAAATCCGGTCGCCTCTTGTATGTTCTCTTTAACGATTCTCTCCTGCGCCACAGTTCAATTTCCGCATGATTTCCCGAGATTAAAATATCCGGCACAGTCCAGCCTTTATACTGAGCCGGGCGAGTATACTGAGGATATTCAAGCAGTCCGTCGGAAAATGATTCACTGCATGACGACTCGGTATTGCCTAAGACACCGGGAACAAGACGGGAGATTGCATCAATCAGAACTAAAGCGGAAAGTTCGCCGCCGGTTAAAATAAAATCGCCGATGGATATTTCCCTATCTACCAAATGCGTTCTTATTCTTTCGTCAACACCTTCATAGCGCCCGCAAATAACAACTATTTTCTTTTCTAAAGCTAACTCTGCGGCAATTTTCTGATTAAATGTTTCCCCCTGCGGTGTCATTAAAATAACCTGCGCTTCGGCAACTCCGGCCTTAATATCGGCCAATGCCCGCTCCACAGGCTCCACTTTCATAACCATGCCGCAACCACCGCCATACGGGGCATCGTCAGTCATTTTGTGCTTGTCCAGAGTCCACTTGCGGATATCATGCAAGCAAACATTTATTAAGCCTTTTTCCTGAGCTTTTTTGAGCAGGCTAAAATTGAGGGGGGACGAAAACATCTCCGGAAAAATGGAAAGGACATCAAACGTGATCACTTTTATAGTCCTTCCAGCAATCTTACGGTCATAATTCTTTTATTGATATCTATACTCTGGATTACATCAGCAATAGCCGGCAGGAGTATTTCTCTTTCACCTTTGCAGACATAAACATCGTTGCTGCCCGTAGGAAAAATTGATTCAATCCTGCCCAAATGTTTCCCATCTTCGCTATATACATCAAGCCCGATAATATCCCGCCAGTAATATTCCCCGTCCGGCAAATCTATCAGCATATCCTCGGGTATCAATACCTTACACCCGACTAAAACTTTAGCCGCGTCTGCATCAGTAATGTCTTCCAGTTCGATAAAGAGAAACTTTCC
>JAJRAX010000257.1 GCA_028679775.1 Methanothrix sp.
GCAAAGCCACAAATCCTTATCAACTATCCAGGAAAAGCTCCCGAACTTGAAGGAAATCTCAAGGACACCAAAATAAAAATCATTCTTATGGGTTTTGATCATAAAGGAAGGAGCTTTGACCAGGAGATCAGATTGCTCTCATTTATTTTGGGTAAGAGGAACGAAGCAGAGGAATTCATAGACTGGAAAAAGGAATACCGCAATGTAATCGAGAGTCGCACGAAGGCTTTAAAGGACAATGAAAAGGTTCGCGTCTTTATAGGTGACGATAGCATGGAAAATCTGTTCCAAACAGCTACACATGGAACAGCATGGCATGACGTAGTAACGATCGCTGGAGGCGTTAATATTGCTGCAGATCTGGCAAACAGCTCAAACATGGATGTGGACCAAGAGTGGGTCATGGAGCAAAACCCTGCCGCAGTTATTTTAATGGGTTTTACAGCAACGGGATATCAGCAATTAAATAATACTGCTGCAAAAACACTTAGGGAAGATGCCCTAAACCAATCCATTTTAGAGAAAACAGATGCAGCAAAGCAGGGACGAATCTATGTGCTCAATCATTATCTCACAACCACAAGACTGGATATAGGAATTTGCTACGTTGCCAAATGGTTATATCCTGAAATGTTTGAAGACCTCCATCCGGAGGAAATTAACAGAGAGTATTTCGAAAGGTTCTTGCATGCTGAGTATAAAGGAACATATGCATATCCGTTGCTTGAATAAGATTGAACCAAACTGGCAAATATGCCGGTTTGACTCGCTCTAATCTTTAGCTATTTTTATCTCCATTGACTCCGGCCAATATAGAACTGTATCCACAAAGGCTCAAGTCGGTGATTGGAGATAACCTACCCAATTTTTCGCCATCATTGCCTGAGAATCGCCATCAACCTCAAGCCAATTCTGGACAGTGTATTGCACTACTATTATTCTCTCGCCGATTCTCTCGCTGGCCAGCCAAATTTATGCCTTTGCAGATACCGTACTACAGCGGCATCCCCCACATGGGATACCACCGGCTCTCGTCCTTCTCAATCGGCATCTCCTTTTCCATCAGAGCCTTCAGCCGGAACTCCTTTGATGTGCTCCTTTGCCTGCCGCTCTCAGGCACAAATGGGTAGTATGCCCCCTGCTTGAAGTTGTAGATCCAGTAAATGACCGTCTCGCCCTGGAAGCGATAGACAGCCGCCAGGAGCTGGGTTCCGAAGCCCTGCTCGGTCAGAACCTGAGCCACCATCTGAATAGCAGTTACGAGGTCCTCGAAATCCGGATCGGAGAGAAGCACCCAGACGTAATTGTACTCGTCTTTTTGAATTCGGAACTGTGTGCCTGTCTCTTTGATGCTGATCTGAAGTAACTGCTCGATCTCCGTCCTGGCAGCCTCGTAGCGGGACGACTCCATGGGCTTGATGCAGACCCCGGCCTGCCCATCAGACCGGTAGCCTAGGCTCGCCTCCAAAGTAACGGCTGCAGTGGAGATGGCAAAGAGCCTGTCCGTCTTGGCCTCAGGAAGCTTTGTCTTTCCCAGGATGGAGTCTAAAAACCCCATCCTATGCCTCCAGTTCCATCTCTATCTTCTGCAAGGCCGCAATCCTTGCTTCCAGTGTGGGATGAGTCGAGAAGAGGTTCATGAGCGACTTGCCGGTGATGGCCGGAGTTATGAACAGAGCGCTCACAGGTCCGTCCACTTTCCTCAAGTCCTCTGTGGGCACCCGAAATCCGCTGATCTTCTGCAGAGCTGAGACCAGTTGAGAGGGCTGTCCGGTGATGATCGCAGCCCCACGGTCTGCCGCAAACTCCCTGTATCTGGAGAGGGTGCGAATGAGAATGAAGCTCACTATCCAGACCACCAGAGAGACCAGGAATATCACAATAGCGCCGCTGCCCGAGTCCCTATCGCGATCTCCTCCGCCCATTCCGATGAACGGCAGCCACTGGACTAAGATCTGGGCAATGGATGAAAGGAATGTGGCGATCGTCATGACCATCATATCCCTGTTCTTGACATGAGTCAGCTCATGGGCCAGCACAGCCTCAAGCTCGCTATCGTTGAGCCTTTCTCGGATTCCTGTTGTCACTGCCACTACAGCGTGTTTCTGATTTCTTCCTGTGGCAAAGGCATTGGGCATGCTGGTCCTGACCACTGCAATCTTCGGCATCGGCAGATTCGCGTTCTGGCAGAGCCTCCTCACCATATCATGAAGCCTTGGCTCCTCGCTCTCCGAGACGATCTTTGCCCCCATCGATGAGAGGATCATCTTGTCGGAGTAGAAATATTGCAGGAACATGAAACCGCCCATGAAGAGGATGATCCCCAACTGGTTGACACCTGCGGACACTAAAACGGCTAAAAATCCCAGATAGAGGACTCCCAGCAAAAACATTGTCAGCATCATTCTGGCTTCGAGCCCTCGATCAGACTTCCATCTTCTCATGTCTCAATTTCACCTTGTCTTTACGTCATTTAATCAATCTCTTTCTTTGCATATCAAATGATCGCTTCTGATGACAACAAATCCATCGCATCCAGGATTTTCAGAATGGTGCCGCAAGTGTCTTAAGCATTTTCACCATAACTAGATTTGAGAGGCAGATTCAAATGGCTCAAGCGAAGAACGGCGATATTGTAAAGGTGCACTACAATGGCAGGCTGGATACGGGTGTTCTCTTTGACACTTCAGAAGGGTCCGATCCTCTGCAGTTCGAAATTGGCTCAGGACGTCTAATTTCCGGATTTGAAGAGGCATTGATTGGAATGAGCCCGGGCGAGAAAAAGACTGTGCACATCCCTCCTGAGAAAGGCTACGGCCTGTATAGGGAAGATCGGGTCATAAAGATTGATAAAAAGGATCTCCCGGAGGATATCGTCCCAGCCGAGGGCATGACCCTTGAGATCTGCGCCTCCAATGGAGTCATGGTTCCTGTTCAGATCACCGAGATTGAGGGCAGCACAATCACCCTCGATGCGAACCATCCCCTCTCAGAACAGACATTGATCTTTGAGATAGAACTCCTGGAGATCGTTTCTGGAAAGGATACAAATGGATAGAGCCGCTTTCTGTACCACAGACCTTTATATATGATTGTGGAATATGAAACAGTCGAGGAGTGGAATTTGAACGAACATAACTTTGATATACCAATAGGTAATAGCAGGAATAGGTATAATGGCCACTGCCGTTCGGAGGGGACGGCAGTAATTATAAATTTAGGTGGGAAATAATTTTGGCAGACCGTGCAGCGGTATTCATTGATGGAGCATATTTAACCAAAATCCTCGATGTCGATTTTGGCAAACCCAAGATCGATCTGGCTGGTTTTTCTGAAATTCTTTGCGGAAGCTATGAGCGGCTGAGGACTTACTACTACAATTGTATGCCTTATCAGAGCAATCCTCCTACCGATGAGGAGAGGCGCAGATTTGCATCCATGGACAAGTTTGTCTACACATTGAGAAAGCTTCCCAGGTTTGAGGTGAAGCTCGGGAGGCTTGGGTGCGTGGGCGGGGAGTTCGTCCAAAAGAGAGTGGACATCGCACTTGCAGCCGATCTAGTGCGCTTGAGCTGCGGAAGGATGATTCAGAAAGCTGTCCTTGTTACCGGCGACAGCGACTTTCTGCCGGCCATCGAGGCGGCAAAAGAGGCTGGAGTGCTGGTAACGCTTTACTACTCTCGAAGTTCCATTCATGACGAGCTTCTCTCCGTTGTGGACGAGAGCGCAGTCATCGATCAGGAACTGATCAGCAAGGTGGCAAGATAAAAAGGCATGACAAATGCTGTGGGTTCTGTGCCCGGCAGCATTTCAGTCACATCTATTTCTTTGCGTTCTCGTCCTTGGCGTAGACGTCTCTGAGATCCACGACCTTCTTGGACTTTCCTGCTGTTCTGGGAATGGAGCCCTTCTCCACAAGCTCGATCTTGCTTCTCACATTGAGAACGCTTTTGAGCTTGTCTTCAGTCTTCTTCCGGATCTTGGCCAGATCGGATAGCTCTCCTGTGAACGCCTCATCCTTCAGCTCCACCTGGATACTTATCTCATCCAGTCCGTGCTTCTTTCTGTCCACAACCACCTGGAAGTAGTTTCCGATCTCAGGAATGCTGACAAGGACATCCTCGATTTGGCTCGGGAAGACATTGATGCCGCGCACGATGAGCATGTCATCCGCCCGGCCTAAGAACCTGTGCAGCTTTCTGCTGACCCGGCCGCAGTGGCACTTCTCTTCCATGATGTAGGTCACGTCGCCTGTGTGATACCTGATGAGGGGCATAGCCTCCTTTGTGAGAGATGTCACAACCAGCTCTCCGGGCTCGCCTGGCGCGCAAGGCTTTTCGTTCTTATCCAGGATCTCAATTAGGAAGTGATCCTCCCATATGTGCAGGCCGTTTTGCTCCTGGCACTCAAATGCAACTCCTGGCCCCATCATCTCGGACAGACCATAGGAGTCGTAGGCCTTGATGTGAAGAGCCTCTTCCAGCTCCTTTCTTGATTCGTCCGACCAGGGTTCAGCTCCAAAGCAGCCTATTCGCAGCTTAAGCTTGTCCACAACTCCCTTGGCCTTGGCAGTCTCAGCCAGGTAGAGGGCGTAGGATGGCGTGCAATGCAGAACCGTCACGCCGAAGTCCATCATAATCTCAAGTTGCCGCTCGGTGTTGCCCACCCCGGAGGGAACAGCCATTGCACCCATGCGCTCGATTCCGTAATGAACGCCAAGCCCGCCTGTAAAAAAGCCGTAGTTGACGGCGTTTTGAAATATGTCTCCCTTCTCCACGCCAACCATCACGAAGTCGCGAGCCATGAGGTCTGACCAGGTCTCGATATCCTTGGCGGTGTAGCCGACCACAGTTGGTTTGCCGGTTGTGCCGGATGAGGCATGCACCCTCACCATCTCCTCTCGAGGAACCGCAAAGAGGCCGAAGGGATAGTTGTCTCTGAGATCCTGCTTTCTGGTGGTTGGAAGCTTGGACAGGTCTTTGAGGCTCTGGATGTCCTGGGGAGTGATTCCCGCCTCCTTGAATTTCTTCTGGTAAAAGGGAACGTTTCTGTAAACCTTCTCTACAACGCTCTTGAGCCGCTCTAGTTGCAGCTCTTCAAGCTCCTTTCTCTCCATGAGCTCATACTTAGGTTGCCAGTAATTCATTTTAATACCCTGATGAAATTTGTTTTTCTCTGTGCTATCGTTTGCCATGAGAGAAAACGTCAGGGTATATCAATAATTCCATTGCTGCTCAAATTTTGGATGAGGATCGATGGCGGGAAAACGGACCTCGGAAAAAAGTGAACGGCCAAATTTAGCATGGAATATCAGCGACAAAAACCCCCTTGGGCCAAACCTTCCCCCAGGGCAGACTGTCAGCCCTTTTATTTACGGGCTTTATCATATCATTTTGCAATGCCCGCCGATCGAATTCCAATAGCCAGGTTCTCAGCCGTCACCAAGATCTCAGAGAAAGCTTTGCGATACTATGACAGGAAAGGAATCCTGGTGCCAGAGATCAGAGATCCCTGCACAGGCTACAGGTACTACACAGCTACCCAGATGCAGCGAGGGGTGAAGATCAGAGCCCTTTGCAGCCTGGGATTTTCTCTTGATGACCTGTTGGAATACCTGCAAGCAGAAGCGGATGGCGACCTGAAGAGAGCTGAATGTCTCAGGAAAAAGCAGCTAACCGCCGTCCGTTCAGAGCTATTGCGTCTGCAAAAGATCGAGGCCTTGCTCCAAGAAGAAGAAACGGAGTTGATAGGAATGGCATTAACACAACCCACTGTAAAAGATGTTCCCGCACTGCGAGTACTCTCAAGGAAGGATAAAGGATCCCTCAGCGCCACAGTTGGAAAGCTAATCGGAGAGCTATGCATCCTTGCATCGCTTCCATCCAATCAGAGAAATCAGTTGAAGGTAACAGGCCCGGTAATGTCCCTTTACTACGAGGACTGCACAGACGGGAATGGCAGCGAAAATGTGGAGAAGTGTGGCGAGAATAGCGAAGGAAAAACCGATATGATGAATAAAAATGGAGAAGATCTGGGCGACTGGTCTGAAAAGGAGGTGAACATCGAGGTCGTCCTGCCTGTCACAGGGCGAGTGGAGATTCCTGAGTCGTATAATTCTGTCGAGCTGAAGAGCCTTCCACAGGCAAGAGTTGTTTCCCTGATTCATAAGGGCAGCTACCCCACTATTCATCAATCCTATCAGGTCGTCTTCGAGCACATGGCCAGGGAAGGACTTGAGGTATCAGGGCCTATCCGGGAGCTGTACCTGAACGATCCGGCCCTGGAGGCAGAAAAGGACCTGCTGACTGAGATCCAGGTGCCGTTCAAAAAAGCGCTGTGATTTTTTTAATCAAACTGCGTGCGGCCACCCCACCCTAAAGATGGAGTATGCTTCGGGCCGCACGCCCTCGCGCCCAGTTTTATGGATTCCAGAAATCATCAAGTTTTCGTTGCCTAGATCCCTCTGATTCGCATAATAGATATCTGGAATTAAAGAAAGAATGGGCTATGCATATCTACAGAGAGTTTTTAATCATAACAGTAAAAACCAAATAGTTTGCCGATACATATCAAGGATTGACTATGAAGCACAAGATTAAGATTACAGGTCCCAAAGTCCATGATGTAGGCTATCGAGTATTTCTGCTCAAACATGCCATGAATGTAGCTTTACCCGGACTTTCAACCTACAACTGGGATGAAGATAGCCAGCAAGAGGTAATCGCCCTGGTGGAGGGAGATGAAGCCCGAATTAAGGCCTTCCAGAAAGCAATTGAGAAGAGTAAGCCAGAACTGGCAGAAGTCTCTAAGATAACCTCAGAACCATACGACGGCGAAGTTGGGCGAACCAGTGAGGTAGCTATGCTTTGCTCATTCGTCCAACTGGATAAGGCCATTCCGCTGCTCCTTGATATGAGAGACGATCTCAAAGC
>JAJRAX010000258.1 GCA_028679775.1 Methanothrix sp.
AAAAGATAGAACGTATGAGGCGCGTCACTTCGTCATATAGCAGATCAATTCGCCATCACGATGTTCTTCCGGCTGAGACTGCGTGTTCAATACTGCAGATGAAAAAGTCTCTGGGCCTTACGAATGATGGACGCTTTAATGAACACTTTGACAAAGGATATGGACTGACCGTCGATACTGTATCTGGATGTGTTTCTGAGCTGAAGGGTAGATATAATGAACTGCTTTCAGTTAATTATGATGGATTAACCCTGCCTGAAATGAGGTCAGAATTAGGGTGGTCACAGAGTTACTTGGCTTCTGTAGCAGGAATAACGCGGGGCAACATCGATTACTACGAACAAGGCGGCTACGATGAGTCAAAACGGACCGCAATAGCAAGAGATATTTTCCAAAGAGCACATGCCCATTTAGAAGAAACTGCTTCAAATATCGTAGCTCTCGAAAAAAAACTCGCCTCAGATATCAGGTATTTAAGGATTACGGATGTCGAAATAGTGCCGAACAAAGGAAAGTACTTTGCCGATTATGTTTATGACCTCACAGTCGAGCCGACACACACCTTCATCTCCCAGGGTCTTGTTCTGCACAACACTATCAGCGTCGCCAAGGCTGGCGTCATGGCCACCCTTAAATCCCGCTGCTCGCTTCTGGCCGCCGCCAATCCAAAGCTTGGCCGCTTCGACAAATACGAGCCCATCGCTCCCCAGATCAACCTCACCCCTGCCCTCATGTCTCGTTTCGATCTGATCTTCGTCCTCACCGACGACCCGGACAGCAAGAGGGACTCGGCCATTGCTCAGCACATCCTGAAGAGCAACTATGCCGGTGAGCTGGCCACACAGGCTCCCTGGAATTCGGATATATCTCAGGGCGACATCGAGGACGCAATGGTCGTGATCAAGCCGATAGTTGATCCTGAGATGCTGAGAAAGTACGTGGCCTATGCCAGAAAGAATATCTTTCCCACCTTAAGCGAGGAGGCCAAAGAATACTTCCTCAGGTACTACGTCGGCCTGAGAAGCCAGGGTCAGGACACCAACAAGCCCGTGCCCGTTACTGCCCGGCAACTTGAGGCGCTCATCCGTCTCGGCGAGGCAAGTGCCAGGCTTCGTCTCTCTTCCAAGGTCACCATTGACGATGCCAAGAGGGTGGTCAAGATCCTGGAGGCATGTCTTAGAAAGGTGGGCGTCGATCCTGAGACTGGGTTTTTGGATGCAGACATCATCGCCTCAGGCACGACCAAGAGCAGCCGGGACAGAACCAAATCTGTGATAGACATCATCCGCGATGTGAGCAAAGAGCTGCAGGGCCCGGCTCCCAGAGATGACGTCCTGGACCGGGCCGAGGAGCTTGGGATAGAAAGAGCTAAAGCGGAAGAGATCATCGACCGAATGAGACGAGATGGAGATGTATTTGAGCCTAGACCAGGAATGCTGAAGCTACCTTAAATACAAGAAAGCCATGATTATCATGTCCGATATGCCTCACGAGATGGAAAAAAAGGAGATGTATTTGAAAACATATCAGCAGGGAAGAGAGACCCTTGTCGCTGTTTGCGATTGCGACGTACTGGGATGCAAATTCGCCGAGGGACAGCTCCGGCTGGACGTAAGCACTGACTTCTTTGGTGGGGATATGGCCTCATGCGCCGAGGTTGAGAAGGCACTGGCCTCAGCAACTATGGCCAACTTCGTGGGCCCCAAGACCGTCGAGCACGCCATCACCCTTGGCTACGTGGAGAAGGACTGCGTCCTATCCATCGGCGGAGTTCTCTACGCTCAGATGGTGCGAATGTGAGGCAAGCCATTTGTCCTCGCTGCGGCCTGCCCACTGATGACGGGCTCTGCAGACAATGCATCCAGGAAACGACGAAGCTTGTGGGCTGCCCCGATCTGGTGGAGGTCGTCGTCTGCTCGATATGCGGATCTCAGCAGATAAATGGCAAGTGGCAGCTTCCCAATAGCCGCCCTCTGGAGGAGCTGGCGTCGCAGGCTGCTGTGGACTCTCTGTGGCTTCATAAGGAGCTGACCGGGCAGGAGATAGAAATCGACCTCAGGGCTGTGGGAGCTACTCGCTATATCGCTCGATTGGCTGTTGCAGGCAATTTCCGGGGGAAAGACATAAGCGAGCAATGCGAGATTCCAGTTCGCATTAAACGAGTGGCCTGCGAGAGATGCAGTCGCATGGCCGGAAAATACTTCCAGTCAACTGTCCAGTTGCGCGGAAACGCCACCAGGACGCTTACCGCTCTGGAGATCGAGGAGTGCAAGAAGATGGCCAGAGATATGGCAGACTCTGGCTACCACGGTGGAGATCAGCTCTCCTTCATCCAGGAGATGAAAGAGGTCAAGGGCGGCCTGGATATTATTCTGGGGTCTACACAGCTTGGCAGACGCATGGCCAGGGCGTATGTGGAGCGCTTTGGCGGCCGGCTCCTGGAGACCGCAAAGCTGGTGGGCAAGAAGGACAATCGAGATGTCTTCCGCTCCACACTGTTGGTCAGATTTCCCAGGCTCAAACGCGGGGATATTGTCTCATTCCGGGGAGAACTTTTTGCCGTGGCCGGTTTTGACAGCAAGGCCACGCTCATCACAGCCATCCGAGATGGCCGCAGGTCTTCCATGAACGAGGAGAATGCCGAGGCCATAGAGATCCTGGGAAATAAGACCGATGCCCTCTTTGCGACAGTGATCTCATGCGACGATGCTGTTTTAGAGATCATGGACCCGG
>JAJRAX010000259.1 GCA_028679775.1 Methanothrix sp.
CCTTCCTGGCCTCTTCCCAGATCTCATCGGCGCGGGGAGTCTTGTAGGGCACGGCGCTGCCCTGGTAGCTTGGCCCCTCACAAGAGAAGTCGATCAGCTGGCGGTTGATTGTCAGCGGCAGGAAGCCCTCCTGGCCAACTATGAAGCTGGCTGAGAGATGCAGGCCCTCGCGGTAGCGCGTGACTATCTCTCCTGGGCCGGCTCTTGCAAAAGAGGTGATTCGGACTCCCTCAGAGCCGCAGCCTGTTCGCGGCTTGATCACATAGCGGTGGCAGCCAGTCTCGACTGGATCAGGTTTTTTTACGATCTCGGCCACGGGGATGCCCGCCTTCTCCAGGATCTCAGTGCAAAGGAGTTTGTCTGCCGCATGAAGCGCTGCATCGGGGCTGCTGCCAAGGTTTGTCATGCTCTTTTCCAAGGTCTCCAGAAGATGCGGCTGCATGTAATCCGGGGCTATCAAGAGGCCGGCGTCGGCGTTGCTCGTGAGAACGCTCTCAAAGTTCTCCTCTCCTCGGATTGCAATGGGCCGGCCTCCTCTCACCGTGTGCCCGGACGTTGGGTAGAGCACCTCGTGCCCGCATCTGGCAAAGCTTCCGACGAGCGTGGCCAGCATGGCCCGGCCCTCCAGCTCACATGTCCCGCCTATGGCAGCAGCCGAGGCATATTCTGCAACAAGGATCTTCATGGCAATTCCGGCAGTATTGCTCTGCAGATGTATTTAATCCTAAGCTTTATATCCATAACACTCGTTAACTCCTCTATTCACAATCGTGAACCTGGCGATAATGCCGGTCTGTTCGGAGGCTGCAACAGGTGAACACATCAAAAAAGAGCATACAGATTCAAAAGACATACGAAGCCCTCTTCGCCCTGGAGGATGTACGGGAGATCTTCAGGCAATCGCTTCCTTCTGGCTTTAACGAAGCAGAGCAGGAACAATTCGATGGTGCCATAGCCAGGGTTAAAGGCATACTGACTGATCTGGAGGCTGGGTCCGGAAAGCCGGCCTGCACGAGAGTAGGAAAGCTGGAGGCCAGAACCCGCGAGGAGGAGTTCATAAACATCCATCCTATTCAGGCAGCCGGAAGGCTTACTCCTGAAGCCAGAAAGGCCCTGATCTCCTACGGTGACGGCTACTCCACCTGCGACAACTGCCGAAAGCCATTCAGGCTGGACAAGATTAGCAAACCTCCTGTTGAAGAGTTCCATCAGGATCTGGCCCGTTTTTTGAATATGGATCAGGCCAGGGTGGTTCCCGGGGCCCGCCGTGGATTTCAGGCAGTTGCCCAGTCTCTTCTGGAGGAGGGGGATCATGTTGTTGTTTCCTCTCTCGCTCACTACACCGAATTCCTTGCAGTAGAGGTGGCGGGAGGCGTTGTCCGCGAGGCAGCCCTTAACGACGAAAATGTTGTCACAGCCGAGGCCGTGGCCGAGAAGATCGAAGCATCCCTTAAGGAGTCGGGACGGTTGCCCCGGCTGATCATGATCGACCACTTCGATTACCAGTTTGCCAATGAGCATGATGTAGTGGGAATTGGCCGGGTTGCCCGCGAGTACGATATCCCCTTCCTCTACAATGGTGCCTACACTGTGGGCATAAAGCCGGTGGACGGAAAACAAATTGGCGCGGACTTCATAGTCGGGTCAGGGCACAAGAGCATGGCTTCTGCGGCTCCCTCCGGCGTGCTTGCCACGACTGACGAGTGGGCGCCCAAGATATTTCGAACCACCGAGATGGTGGGAGACCTGACTGGCAGGAAGTTCGGCATAAAGGAGGTGGAGAACATGGGCTGCACCCTCATGGGAGGAACGCTGCTCACCATGATCGCCTCCTTCCCGCGGGTGCGGGAGAGGACTGAAAATTGGGATGAGGAGGTCAGAAAATCCAATTACTTCCTAGAGCAGTTCCTGAGGGTCTCGGGCTCCAGGGTTCTGAGCGAGTGGCCGAGAAAGCACACTCTGACCAAAGTGGACACCACAAACAGCTTCGATGTTGTTGCCAGGACTCACAAGAGGCGCGGCTTCTTCTTCTCAGATGAGCTGAAAGCCAGGGGAATCGCAGGTGAGTTTGCCGGGGCCACACGCACCTGGAAGCTGAACACATACGGCCTCACCTGGGAGCAGATCAAGTATGCAGCCGACAGCATCCTGGAGATCGCCGAGAAATATGGTCTGGGCATAAATTAATTAGATGCTTCCGGAGATTTCAACGCATGCAAGATCTAGTTGATCAAATGACGGTCGAGCAAAAATGCCGTTCGCATGGGATGGAAAAGCCCTCCAAAAATGCCCTGGCTGTGGCAGAGCACCTTCGGGGCCATCCGTCAGTTGCCTGGGTGAACTATCCCGGCCTTGCAGATCGCCCCAGTCACGAGACTGCCAGGCGATACCTCTCTGGCGGATACGGAGCAATACTGGGCTTCGGCATCAAGGGAGGCCTGTCAGCCGGCAAAAAGTCCATCGAGTCTGTGCGGCTCTTCTCTCATCTGGCAAACATTGGAGACTGCAAGAGCCTGGTGATCCATCCAGCTTCGACCACCCATCAGCAATTAGCGGCATCTGAGCAGTCGGCAACCGGAGTGACTGCCGACTTCATCCGTCTCTCTATCGGCATCGAAGATCCTGAAGACATTATAGCCGATCTGGATCAGGCCCCAGACAGAGCCGCACCAAGGACGGTGGCATGAGGTGAAACGGGAGTCGGCGGGACTGGTTCAGACCCAGCACTACAGTATTCCAGATGAGGTTGTCCTGGAGCACGGCGAGAGTCTTTTCGAAATTACTGTGGCCTACGAGAGCTATGGACTGCTTAATGCCGAGAAGAGCAATGCAGTCTTGGTCTGCCATGCTCTCTCCGGCGACGCCCATGCGGCAGGCTGGATCAAGGGCGAGGAGAAGCCTGGCTGGTGGGATATAATCATCGGGCCAGGCAAAGCCCTGGACACGGACAAGTACTTTGTGATCTGCTCTAACGTTCTAGGTGGCTGCAAGGGCAGCACCGGTCCATCCTCCAGCAACCCTTTGACCGGCCGGCCATATGGTCTCGATTTTCCTTTTATCACCGTCAAGGACATGGTCCGCATCCAGAGAAAGCTCGTCCTGCATCTGGGGATAGACCGGCTCTTTGCGGTGGTGGGTGGCTCCTTTGGAGGCATGCAGGTCTTGGAGTGGGCGGTCTCCTATCCGGATATGGTTCGCCTGGCTGTTCCCATCGCCACCAGCGCCCGCTCGTCCCCGCAGCAGATAGCCTTCAACGAGGTTGCCAGAAGGGCCATTACCTCTGACCCGGACTGGCAGGAGGGCAACTACTACGACTGCAGCCCGCCTGGTAGGGGGCTTTCGCTGGCCAGGATGATTGGGCACATCACCTACCTGTCTGACGAGTCCATGCACCAGAAGTTCGGAAGAAGGCTGCAGGACAAGAGCGAGTACGGCTTCAGTCTCGACTCCATGGATTTTCAGGTGGAGAGTTATCTTCGCTATCATGGTGATGCATTCGTCAAGCGGTTTGATGCCAACTCCTATCTCTACATCACCAAGGCCATAGACTACTTCGACCTGACTCGGGAGGGCGAGATCTCTTTAGCAGAGGCGTTCTCTGGCGTCAAGGCCAAGTTCTTGGTCATCTCCATAAGCTCTGACTGGCTCTTTCCTGCATATCAGTCAAAGGAGATCGTGGACGCTCTGATTGCCAACGATTCGGATGTGCGGTACTGCGAGATCAAATCCAACTACGGCCATGACGCCTTTCTCCTGGAGTCCGGGCAGATGAACTACCTAATCGGCAACTTCCTGGCTCGTACAACGGTGGGGGACGTCATGATCAAGGATGTTGTGACAGTCCGCCAGGGAGCGAGCGTTGAGGATGCGGCCACTGTCATGATGAAGGAAGGCGTAACCCATCTGCCGGTCCTCTCAGCAGATGGTAGGCTGGAGGGAATAGTCACTGCCTGGGATGTCTCTCGGGCGGTGGCACTGAAGCTCTCTGACCTTGAGGAGATCATGACCCGCCAGGTTGTGACTGCAGAGGTCGTCGAGCCGATTGAGCGGGCGGCGAAGAGGATGAATGAGCACAATATCTCAGCTCTGCCTGTGATCGACGACTCCTGTAGGGTGATAGGCATGATCACCAGCGATGGAGTGAGCCGGCTGGTTGGGTTCTGCAAGTAAAGGGTGCCGGCCTGAGACGGGGCGGCAGAGCCTAAAGCAGCAGAGAGGGACGCATCCTTGGATAACGTCTGTCTTGATGCCGTCTTGCCAACCATCCAATCCGAATAGATCAATCAGCCCTTCAGGAGATATCCTCCGTCCACCGGGAGGGCCACTCCTGTGATGAAGCTGGCCTCTTCAGAGAGCAAAAATAGAATGGCCTTTGAGATCTCTTCCGGCCTTCCCAGGCGTTTCATGGCATGTGCGCTGACGAGGGCCTCGAACTTATCTTTGCCCATCTTCTCAAAGAGGGGTGCAGTAAGCTCAGTTTTAACATACCCAGGGCAGACGGCGTTCACCCGGATATTTCTCTCAGCATAATCGATGGCCATGGACTGCGTGAGGCCAATCAGGCCAAATTTGCTGGCGTTGTATGATGTTCGGGTTGTAAACGCATTCAGTCCGCCTACTGAAGAGATATTAACTATGCTTCCTTCACCCCTGTCCAGCATCTGCCCGACTGCTGCCTTGGAGCAGTTGAAGGCGCCTGTCAGGTTGACCTCCAGTGTATCTCTCCAGTCCTTAATCTCCGTATGAGTGGCATCGTTTCTTGAGGGATTGATTGCGGCATTGTTGACAAGTCCGTAGATCTTGCCTGAAGTGTCTTCAATGGATTTGAATGTGAGAGCCACCTGGTCTTCTTGGGATATGTCGCATTGGTGAACAAATGCCTTGCTGCCGCCACCTATTGCTTCTCTGGCAGCCGTCAGCTTTTTTGCATTCCTCCCGATAATGTGGACGAAAGCCCCATCTCTATGAAGGTCTTTGGCGGTCTGCAAACCAATTCCAGAGCCTCCTCCTGTCACAACAATCGTTTTGTCTTCGAAGCGACCATAAGTTCGAGGCATGAGCTTGAACTCCTCCATTTCAGACTGAGATTTTAATGGTCTTCCAGACTTATTCATCTTTTCGTGTTCATCTCATCGCTACGGCGGGACTTGCAGCTTGGTTCAGGAAATTGGACTGTCTACGGCCCAGCTCCAATAGAAAGGCCAGCCTGCAAAAGCGTATCAGCAATTATTGCTGCAAAGAGCACTGCCCGGTAGTTGGCCGATTGGTAGAAAAGCAACTCTCCTCTCTTGGCTGTCGGATGGCGCACGAAGTCCAGATTCTGCAGGAGCAGCCAGGCGCCAGAGATAGCCGCAACAGACATGTAGAGCCATCCCAGGTTAGAAGACAGGCCAAGGGCTATGGAGAGGATCACACCTATGACCCAAAAGCCTGTCACCATCCTGGCTGTAGCGGGAATTCCGTAAGTCGCGGGGGTTGTAGGGATGCCTTTCTCTTTATCTCCCGCCACGTCGCGGCTCGCATCGCAGTTTGTGAAACCCCAATCGGTGATGCCGATCATGGCAGCCAGGATGATTGACGACGGATGCAGCCCCGCTCCAGATTTCAAGATTCCGGCAGGCTCGAAAGCCAGCCAGACGCCTAAAGGAACCAGTCCGAAGGACAGTCCCACGAAGACCCAGGAGAATGGCGTATTTCGCTTGGCCCAGGTTGAGTAGATGGTGATGAAAAAGGTGGCTATTGCCAGGACGATAAAGCTCTCAGGATTGAGATAGAGTGAGACCCCTGCAGCCACCAGAAATAGAAAAAGCGACCAGAGCTGCGCATCCTTCTTGCTCAGTTGAGCCGATGGCAGGGGTCGATTGGGCATGCCGATCTTGTCCACGTCGATGTCACAGCAATCGTTGTAGACATATGAGCTGGTGATGGCGCAGTATGCAGCAATGGCAGCTATGATGAACGGCAAGATCGGCGGCAGGGCAGCTTCCACTGTCCAGACCGCCAAGAGTGCCGCGGCTGCCGGCATGGCCAGATCCATTGCAGCCAGAGGCGGGCGCAACAGATCGATGTGCGCCTTAAATCTGGAGATGAATTGATGCATGGGCGCTCCTTCTTAGATCAGACGAGCACTTCAAAGATCTCCAGGTGCTCCTCAGGCCGGATCAGATAATCAAAAAGGCCGATCTCCCTCATCAGTGGATACATCTCGGACTCCTTTGTAATGCCGAGCTTTTTCAGGCTGGAGCTGTCCGGAGCATCGATTCTGCGTAGCGTTCCTGCGTGCTCGCATTTTTCGTTCTTTATCCAGCCGTCGTTGGTGAAGAAGTATGCGGCCCCCGCTCTATCACGGTAGGGCTCGTAAAGGGAAGAGAAATCCCTGCAGACGAAGTTTGACATCTTAAGGGTTTTATTGGAGCGATTAATTGTAACATGGCCGTATCCCGGCGGCACCAGAACCTTGTCTCCTGCCATGGCATAGACCACAACTACGTCGCTTTGATCTAGGTTTTGCAGAAGATAGAGTGCTTCTCCCTCCAATACCTCGTAAAGCTCCGGGTAGGTGACGCTTCCTTCGGGGACAATGGGATGGTAGTGCCCGGCTGTCTTGATGTATTCGCATCCCAGCATGCCTGGCGGAATAATGGTGATGTCGTAGCGAAGGCCCTGCATGAGAAGCTTGTCCTTGTCAGCTCTGCTGAGGTATAGGTCGCGATACATGTAGTAAAGACCAAAGTCCTCGGTTTTAGCCAGCCAGTCTTTGTCAAAGATCACTTCCTTCATGTCAAAGAGCCTGCGAACGTCCGGGTCTTGTCTCTTGCTGCCAAATTCAAGTTGCATCTTCAGCCCACCTAACTTTTGATTATTGAATAGGATCGCGTCCTATATGTCTTTTTTTTTATCTCGTGTTCCATGAGAATAAAAGCACAGCTAATTGCTGCGGTTCCTCGATTGGGCATGCCTCTCTAGTTGTCAGCAGTCTTTTTAGCAGGCCTCTGGGCTTGTGATGGTGAAATATTCTGTTAGCACCTTTCTGTAGTCCACAATCACGTCCACCTTCCAGGTTCCAGGCAGGCGGGCGACGTCGGTACCCTTGATCTTGAGGCAGCTCCAGACTGGTGCGGCCCACATTCCAGTAAATCCGTCAATGGGTGGAATGGTGCTAAACGATCGGGCGTATGTCCTTCCCTCAGGCCAGTACCATCTCCACTCCACGCTGTGAACCGTTGAGTCTCGCCAGATGAGGACCCAAGAGGCGGCCTGTTCATCATCAGACGTAAATGTGTATGTTCTGTAAAGTGGCATTCCGTTCGAGCTGATCTCTTTGGCTATTGTGTGCTCGGACAGCGGAACAAAGGTGGGATGGGATGCCACGCCAATTCCGCTCGTGAGCAAGACAGCCAGAAAAACTATTGCCAGGACTCTCTTAATCATTGCTACTCACCCATTACTCCTTAAGTTTATTGCGACCCCAATAGTATAATAATTAACTGTAGCATAAAAAGATGACGATTGGCTCATCCAGAAAATAGGACTCTTTCAGACAGGGCCATTCAGACGATCTGTGTGCTTATCTTCCGTCTTCTGGCAATTTCTGCTGGAAGATCAATTATGTTAGAGGCGGCATCGATCACATTTCCGTCGCTGCTGGAGACAATGCCCTCGCAGATCTTGAGCTGATGATCCACGTCTCTCACACATCTGGCATCGCCCAGAAGGTGCCGTTCTCCCATCATGGCCCGGACAATAGATGCCAGCTCGCCACTGCGACTTATCTGTTCGTCGAGCAGGACCTCAAGGCGGCTGGGCGCTGCCTCTGCCAGCAGATCGAGGATCTCGCAGAGCGCGCGGATGGCGAATTGGCTGGATTTATACCTGCGAAAATATCCTCGCGTGTCCCTGACGAGGCCGTCATCGCAAAGATAGACGGGAAAGCCAGCCATAAGGCTCTCAGCTGTGATTAGGGCATTGTAGCCGTCCACAAATACTGATCTTCCGCGTACAGACTCAAGCCGCAGGGATTTGGCCATCCTCACAAGAGCCGTATCTGCAGGGACTATGTTCCTCAGGAGCACTATTCTCTGCTCTTCCGGCAGACGGTGGTGATTGCATACATAAGAAACGGCTGAGTCGCAGGGATAGCCGCGATCAGCCAGGTATCGGGCCTCCTGCGCAGCTTGCTTCAGTCTGTCTTCCGGTTCTTTTCCGATCCTCTTACCTCCCTGTAGAGGTCTCTCTTCTGGCTGTCCACGGCTACGATCATGGGGCCGAACTCCGTTGCCTCAAAGACCCAGAGGGACTCGGCCATTCCAAGCTCCTCAAGGTGGACGCCCAAGACTCTGAGCTGCCTGGCAGCAGCCGCTCCACAGCCACCAGGATAGGCCAGGTAGACTGCTCTGTTGAAAAACGGCTCGGCGGGCAGGCCGCCTTTGCCGATGATTGCCCGTACCCCCAGGGCGAGCATCTCCTCGGTGTAACGGGCCATTCTGCCGCTTGTGGTAGGGCCGGCTGATAGGACCTGGGCCTTTTGGATGAGGGGCCCGCAGTGGTAGAGGGCGGCCCCTTCCAGTGAGATGGGACAGCCCTCTCGGCGGATGAGAGCATGGGCTTTGTCTCTCGCTGAATAGATTGTGCCGCTCAGGAATACCACATCGCCGGCTTTGAGCTTTAGAACGTCCTCTTTGGTGAGGGGCGTGTGCAGATGATGCTCGCTCACAGGATCACCTCAGTTGCTTTGCGGTTGGCCCAGCACTGAAAGTTTATGGCGACGGGCAATGATGCCGTATGGCAGGAGGCCTTCTCTATTCGAAGTCCAAGAGCAGTTGTGTCTCCGCCCAGTCCCATCGGGCCGATGCCTAGAGCGTTGATCCTGTCCAACAGGTCCTGCTCCTCTCTGTCCTCAGGCCTGCCGTCCATGTTTAGGAGAGCGTGCTTGGCCATGCGAGCAGACATGTCGAAGCTGCCGCCTATGCCGATGCCAAGAAACAGTGGCGGGCAGGCGTTGGCTGCCCGTTCGGCCACGTTCTTGACTATAAAATCAAATGGATCGTCAGCTGGGTTGAGCATTCCGACCAGGCTCATGTTCTCAGAGCCCGCGCCTTTGGGAAAAACGCTGATCCTCAGTACCTGGCCATTGACATAATCCATGATGATGTCTGGCATCCCGGGCCCAGTGTTGTCGCCGCTGTTCTTGCGAGTCTGGGGGTGGACTGCATTGGGCCGCAATGGTATCTTTTTGGTCGCGATTTTGACGCCCTCCGCCACTGCCTCCGCGAGGCTAAAGTTCAGCTTCAAATCTCGGCCAATTTGGACATGAAATATGGGCAGGCCAGTGTCCTGGCAGAGGGGCAGGCGGTCTTCTCCTGCGATCAGCACGTTCTCCAGCATGAACAGGAGGTGATGCCTGGCAAGAGGCCGATTCTCTCGCGCGGCAGCCTCTTCGATCCTCCTCAAAACCCAGTTGGGCAGAGTTGTCTCAGCTCTTGTTAGGGCTCGTACAGTAGCCTCAACCACCATATCCCTCATGCTCTTTCCCCCTTCTGACCTGGCCTTATCATAATGGGCCGGGACTGAGAAGGGAGCTTGAGGTTGGTCAGCTTGCCTAAAGCCCTCTCCATTGCATCTTTGTGCAGGTCTCCTGAGGTATGGATGCCTCCTGGAGTTCCCCGCACTGCCCTGCAGGGATACTGCTGGCAGAAGAGGCCTGTCATGGATGCAGCCTCGTCTACGGTCTTTCCGACGATGCCCTCTGCTGCATGCCAGGTGGCACCGCAGGGCGAGCCGCGCAGAACCGTCACACGGCTGATGCGCCCGTCTTTTGTCTCAACAGAAAGCTCTGGCCTGCCAAGCTTCTTCGCGAACTCGTCAATGACGGCAACGCCGCACTCGTCGAGAGTGCAGCAGATCTCATCCACCTCGATGTGAATGCCTGTCTTCTCAGCTATCCTCTCCAGCTCGCCAATGGAGCCTGCCCGGCCTATGCCGCCGGGAATTATGGCAGCTTTCACGCCCGCTTCCCCAGCCATGCGCACGATCTCCGGTGTCAGGTCTGGGTGAAATGTATAGAGAATGAGCAGATCGGACTGGAATAATTTGGGATCGAGGTTTAGCTCTCTGACGAACTCCTCCGGGTCCTCGATGAAGCCCGGCAGCACTTGAGGGACCTCCACTGAGACGACCTCAAAGTCCGTTCGGGCCTTGATGGTCTCCAGCAGGCGCTCGCCGTACTTGCCACGTTTAACAACGCCAACCAGCATGGCTTATGGGATGACTGGCGGGGTTAATAGAGGTTTGCCGGAAGAATCTGATCCAACTCAACCTGAGATGATCTTATATCAAAGCAGTTGCATTGGCCGAATGATGAGCGAAATAGAGCCTCCTCGCGATCCAGTGAGCAGCATTCCGGCGTTTCTCGTCGCGGGCACGCACAGCGGTGTCGGAAAGACCACAGTGACATTGGGACTCATGGCGGCGCTGCGGGCTCGAGGTCTGAAGGTGCAGCCATTCAAGGTCGGCCCGGACTTCATAGATCCCACTCATCATACTGCCGTCTGCGGGCGGCCCTCTCGCAATCTCGATCCCTTCATGATGACTGAGGAAGGCGTCCGGCGCTCATTCTTCTCCGCCATCGATGGCGCGGACGTGGCTGTGGTGGAGGGGGTGATGGGCATCTTTGACGGCATGGACGGAACCGACGAGAGCAGCACAGCGCATGTGGCGAAGATTCTGGACCTTCCAGTTCTCTTGGTCATAAATGTGCATGGCATGTCGCGCAGTGCGGCTGCTGTCGAGAAGGGGTTTGCTGAGTTTGATCCTCTGCTTCGTTTGGCCGGGACAATACTCAATCGGGTGGGTTCAGAGAGGCATCTGGCCATGCTCAAGAGCTGCATGAATCTGCCAACATTCGCGGCTCTGCCTCGCGAGAAGGAGATCGAGATGAAGAGCCGCCACCTGGGCCTCGTGATGGGCTTTGAGAAAGAGCACGATCTGGGTGCTTTAGCCTCCTGGCTGGAGCAGCATGCTGCCATCGACCAGATATTGAAACTGAAGGCGTGTGCTCTCGCGAGTCCTGCTCAGAAGGCTCAGGATGCACAGGTTCCGTCCGAGACCCGCGTGAGGATAGGGATCGCCTGGGATGAGGCATTCTGCTTTTATTATCAAGACAACCTGCGCGAGCTGGAGAGGTGCGGCGCACAGCTGGTATTCTTCAGCCCGATGAAAGATGACCTGCCTGATGTCGATGGCCTGTACATCGGAGGCGGCTATCCTGAGCTGCATGCTGCGGCGCTGCATGCGGGCAGAGCCAGACGGCAGATCCTGCGGGCCTCGGAGGATGGCATGCCCATCTATGCTGAGTGCGGAGGCCTGATGTACCTTGGGCGGGAGCTGGTGGCCGAGGCCGGAACCTACGAGATGGTGGGTGCGCTTCCCGGATCGACTATCATGACATCGAGGCTTGTCGCTTTAGGGTATGCCAAAGCCGAGGTGGCCGGGGACAATCTTTTGGCGGGGCCGGGGCATACCATTCTGGGGCATGAGTTTCATTATTCGCGATTTGAGTGTGATAGCGATGCACGTTTCGCCTATCGAATGGTTCGTGGCAAGGGAATCATCGAGGGTCGGGACGGCCTGGTGGAGCACAACACGCTGGGCGCGTATCTGCATGTTCATTTCTTCTCTCTTGCTCTGGATAGGTTCATCGATAGATGCAAGCGATACAGGGAATCCTAACTATATGGCTGGCAAATGGGGTCTGCTATATAAACTATATAGACTTTTTCTGGAGAAAAGTTTAAATGCAGATTAACATTTGTATAGTCCACTAACGCAAATGGAGTGTTAATTAATGAGCAAAATCGCAAGTGGAGTAGTGCTTTTCTCTCTCCTGTTGGCTCTCTCTTTCGGAGTTGCCTTCGCTGAGTCCGAAGTTGCCGCTACAGAGAATGTAACCGAGAACGTAACCGAAAACGCTACTGAGAATGTCACCATCAACGCTACTGAAAACGCAACCATAGTCGTTGAGGCCAATAACACCAGCACAACCGTTTAGATCTGCGTTGTACTGGCGTATTTAGGTAGCAATCGCGTCCGTCCCGTGAGGGCGGAAGTCTCGGCAGGGAAATCCTGCCAGGCAATTTTTCGAATTTCTGATGTAAAAACAACACCTATTCAAAGAAATTTTTAGAAAGGTTTATATTTTTCTGAGATGAGCAAGGTTTTGAGGTACGAATATGAGAAGCATGATTGCTCTGATGTTATTAACCGCTTTAGTGACCCTCTCGTTTGGGTCTGCCCTGGCACAGGATGCCGGGAATAATACAACTGCCATGAACGCCACCAATGAAACCGCTGTCGCCGCCGCTGTGCCTGTGGCAGAGGTCGCCGCCTCAGTCAACGCGACTGAAGCTGTGGTAGAAGCTGCCGCACCTGTCAACGAGACTCCGGCTGTGACTGAGGCTGTGGTAGAAGCTGCCGCACCCGTCAATGAGACTCCTGCTGCAACAGAGATTGCCGCAGAGGCTGCAGCTCCAACGGATGCTTCCAAGTTCAAGCAGCTCTCCGTCTATGCTGGCGAGTCCTCAGTTCTAGGAAAGAATGAGGCCCAGTCCTTCACGGATGTGTCCGTGTCTGCCAACCCGACGGCTGTGTTCACACGCGATGCCGGCGAGTTCTCACCTTCGGCGAAGCTTGGAATCAGCAGCGTTGGCATTGACGACGACAAGTACGTTGAGGTAAAGAGCCAGGCAGTTGGCGAGTGGGACCTCTCAGGATGGACTCTCTCATCAGCCGGCGCGACAACCTTCACCTTCCCTGCACTGACGCTTGAGGAAGGCGCAGTTGTGCGTGTCCATGAGGGCGAAGGCGCAGGCAGCGCGACGGACATCTACACCAACAGCACCACGCCTCTTTGGACTGAGAACCTGATTTCCCTTGTGGACGCCGAGGGCGATGTCATCTCCACATTTGATGCATCCACTCAGCCAGTAGCAACAGCGTGGGTAGATCCACTGGCCAGCCAGATCCAGTACTAGGTTGTGAGGGCCGCGATTAGTGACGCGGCACAAATTCTTTTTTAGTCCCGCATCTTCAACGTGATTCCTTTAACATCAAGCGCATCATCTCATCCCTTTAAAGCATCAAACTCTTTCGAAAAATTTATATTACTGAAGTGAAGTACGTACTAAAAATACTAACCAATAAGTAAGGACCACTGGAGAACTAATAATGAACAACCGAATATTTAGTGGGGCTCTCATTGCCCTCGCCGTCATGTTCATCGGGGCGGCCTTAGTGCAGGGCGCAGATGAGAGCAGCATCGCCATAACAAGCGTCAATTTTGCGGCACCAAGCCCGGAGAAGGAGAACCTCGACGAGGAATGGGTGGAGATCACCAACCAGGGCTCGGCTGATGTCAGCTTCGCCGGCTGGACGCTCGAAGACGCCCAGAATCACAGCTACACGTTCTCTGATTTCAGCCTGGCTGCAGGAGCCGCAGTCAAAGTCCGCACGGGCGAAGGAAATGATTCAACCACAGACCTCTTCTGGAACCGCAGCTCATCCGTCTGGAACAACGACGGCGATGTGGCAACCCTAAAGGACGCCTCCGGAAATACCGTCGCCAGCTATCCCGAAGAGTCCTGAAGAGTTCTGATCTCTCGTTTTTCTTTTTTCCACCTATCTTCCCAGCTCGCTTCTATCCTTCTCAAAAGAGCGCAAGTTGGAAATGCCATCATCGCCTTCTGGCTAATGGTGTATTTCGATGAATCTTCTTGAGATGGCGGGCATATTGAAAGCCTCATTGGGCATTGGCGAGAACATCGCTGGCGTCAAGCTGTTTAAAAACGAAGAGCAGATCCCCAAGGGCCTCGCTCCAATGGAAAAGCCGCTGCATTACTGCTCCATGATCCTTTTGGCCATGCGGGAAGGCAAGAGCTTCTTTGCTCGTGCCGATAGCCATGCTTGCAAGGGCGGAGCCTCAGGCATCGGTCTGTTGCAGTGCCCTGAGAACATCGCCTCAGGAACTCTGTACTTTGACAAGCTGCACAAGTGCGAGACCAAAGAGATCGGCAGCAGCATCGCCGCGAATATGCCGCGCCTTCTTCCCGGCAGCACGATTGCAACCTACGTCGCACCCCTCGACAAGATGATCCTAAATCCCGATGTGGTGATACTGATGGGCAATCCCCTGATGGCCAGGAGAATCGTTCAGGCAGTAGAGTTCAAAGAGGGCGGCAGGGCCAGCTTCAACACAGCCGGAATCCAGTCATTATGCGTCGATGCCACCGCCTCGCCCTACCTGAAAGGAGAGGTGAACGTTTCGTTTGGCTGCGATGGATCTGCCAGAAACTCCGGCCTGAAGGATGATGTCATTGTTGTGGGAATACCATTCGCGTTGATGGAAGACATCTGCACGGTCCTCAAGACCCACTACGAGGGCTGGGACAAGTTCATGAGAGGATGAGCCGGGAATCAGTCTCCGCCTTATATGTCTTATTTGTTCACTTTTTAGCTCCTCGCTGTTCTAAATGGGCCGTGGCATAATCAAGTTCTCTGTGAGTCCTCAGTGTGCTCTGTGACTCTGTGGTGGCCGTCCGTTATCCATAGATCATAATACCAGTGGACGACAACGTTTCCACCACTGAGACACAGAGTACGCACAGAGCAATGAATTGAAACATCCTTTTTCTTCAGGTGCGTTCGACTGTTCTAATCCTGATTCTGAATTGCATGAAAATGACTATAGCTTAAAAAGATTATAACTACGTCTGGTGATTGATATGTTTGAAAAGATTCTGGTTGCTACCGACGGCTCCAAGCACAGCCTGAGGGCTGCAGAGACTGCATTGGATATGGCGAAGCTCTATGGCTCGA
>JAJRAX010000025.1 GCA_028679775.1 Methanothrix sp.
CCTTCCTTCAGGAAGGCCCATGGGCCGGTGCTATCCCTACAGGACGGAGAATCATTGTTGGCAACTGGACTGAGCACGCAGCGCCCAAAGTCTTCCGTCAGCTTCGTCCCCCGCTTGTCGACGATTTCGGGTTACAGGTGACGCCGAACCACCCGGACTGCCCGCCACTTTTAACATTGAGGTGCACTGCTAATAAACCTAACGCAGAATTGAGGCAATGATTATGGCAGAAGACTTCGACAGTAACATGGGATTCATCATGGGAAACAAGCATCGTGAAAGGGTTGTCCAGGTTTTAGGCTCCAAGGGCAAATTGTCCGCGGAGAAGGTGGCCAAGATAGAGCACATCCCTGCACCCTCGGTCAAGAAGATCCTGGGAGATATGGTCGAGCACGGCCTCGTCTCAGAGAACGATGGCGTCTGGTGCCTTACCGAGGCCGGCCAGGAGATAGAGAGGGAGATGAAGAAGAGGGCATGATCTTGCTTGGGATGGTGCAATAGTTGATATGCAAAATTAGGGCAGAAGCGCTAGCTCCTGCCGAGTAGATTCTCCAGCTTCTCGATGCAATTCCAGGTCAGTATCAACTGGGCGAGGCCAATGGCGTTTACGTACTCGTCACGCCTGTCGCTGATGACTGCAGTGGTTCCAAGTGAGCTGCATAGCTTATTCTCCAGATCGGCGATCATGGACTGATGGATCTCTCCGTCCACAGTCATGATGCCAACCTTTTTGCCGTAGTAATCGTCTCGCTGAAACCCGATGGAGAACTCATGCTCTGAGTTTCTCAAAATCTTGCTCAGGTCTATGGTCAGGTCCACCTCGGCTACAGGCTGCTCCAGAATCTGTTGAATGAGCCTCACCGAGTACCAGTCGGGCTTGGGGCCAGACTCGAGTAATGGCGGATGAAAATGGGTATCCTGAATCTTGACGACCATCTCGGCATAGATCTTCTGGACATCCACATAGAGCTTGTAATCCGGCTCGCGTTGCAGAATTTCAGCCATCACCTGCTCAGGCTCATAGCCCCGATCTCCCACATCGCGGCGAACCTTCCAGAGTCGTTTCACTGATCTTGATGGGTCTACGAAGATCTTGAAGTCTATGGCGTTTCGAAGCCTTGGAGTGAAAAAGGGATGCAATCCCTCCACGATGACTACTGGTGCCGGGCCAAAGGGAACTGTGCCGCTGATCTTCCCCTGGCTGTGATCATAAACAGGCTTGTCGATCCTCTCCCCGCGACGCAGGGCCTCGAGGTGCTCCTCCAAAAGATCCAGGTGGTTGGCATCAGGATGCAGCGGCGTGATGTTTCTCTCCTTTCTCTGCGTTCGGTCCAGACTGTGGTAGTCGTCCATGGAGAAGGAGCAAACCATCTCCTCGCCCAAAATCCGTCTTATGCCGCGTGAGATGGTAGTCTTCCCTGATCCGCTGTCCCCGGCAATTCCAAAAATGAATACCCTGCCGGACTCTTTGATCCTATCCATGATCGATTTCATCATTTTTCCCAAGATGCAAATGGCCCCGCAGGGTGATGAAGCTATCTCCGTCTCGCTTCTGGAATTCCCCGGTTTATGGTCCCAAAATTATATCCTGACTATTTGCTCTGCTTCTCGGCCACCAAGTCCTCGAACTCGCGGGTGCGGTCTATGCCCTCAAGCTCACGTTTCTCTATCAGGGCCGTTTCCTCGATGCACTCTAGCTTCGTCTCGCCGTCCACGATTACAACCGACTTGGTCCTGGCGACGGATGATAGGCTGCTCATGAGCCGGGCCCTCTTGAGCATGCTTGAAGAGAATTTGCTCACGCCTGTCAGCACCACAAGATCATCAGTTCTTGTTATGGCATTGAAGGGAGCCTGGGCTGTCGGAACCACCTCAAAGCCTATCCCCAGGAGCAGACGCAAGATGTTGTCCGTAACCGGCCCCATCTCTTCGACGGATGGTCCGGAATGGAATGGGTCCACTGGCTGGATCAGCTCCTGCTGGAAGATCTCCTCTAGCTTGATGGCCACGTCCACCGAGGTGTCCATGTCCTCCACTTCATACTTGCTTATGGTGCGACGGGATACGCCAAGCTCAGACGCCAGCGCTCCTAAGGATATGCCGCGCTCCAGACGCATCTCTCTCATTCGGGTACCGTCGATTCTCACATAAAGCCCGCCGTGCGCAGCGTAGACCAGAGGCAGATCCTCGTCAATCAGGCAGTCTGCCAGGGTAAAAAGGCTGAGAGTAGGAATGCCATATCGAAAGTAGACTGCTCCCCGTTCCAGGTACTGGTCTCGTGTCTTCTCGCCAACCAGTATGGGGCTAGCGAAGAGATGCTTGGCCAGGCGGCGAACTTCAGTTGCTGACTGCTCATTGAGGCCATCGATGTTGGTTAGAATCTTGAGGAGCAGGAATAGATTTCCCTTTCTGGCGGCAAGGTCGAAGCTTCTGGGACGGAGATAGCAGCGATCCGATGTCGAGAACCCGGCCTGCCTTAGAACCTCCTCCACACGCTCGGCGAGAAGTTCTTTATCCATCATTATATATCTCCGTTTGACCGCTATTTAAGCTTGACCATGTTCATTGGAATTGATGATACCGATTCTGAGAGGGGTCTATGCACCACCTACCTGGCAGCCGTGCTCATGGAAAGGCTAAAGCCTCTGGGCGAGATCGTGGGTCGGCCAAAACTGATCCGCCTCAATCCCTGCGCCAGATATAAAACCCGCGGCAATGCCGCTTTGTCCTTCCGGTTGGAGAGCGACCGCCCGGATGAGGTCAGGGAGCTGGCCTTGAAAACCCTTCTGGAGCTGTCTGATTTCTCAGGGATGAACACCAACCCTGGCCTGGTAATCGCGGATGAGGTAACCGAGAGTATGAAGGCCTTCTACCGACGTGCCGTCACCGAGATACTGGAGATTGCCGAGGCCAGGAGGCTGTTGGATCTTGAGGGGATCTGGTACCGCGGCTTCAAGAAAGGGCGCGGCCTGATCGGGGCCCTTGCAGCGACGGGGGCGGAGCTGCCTGACTTTACATATGAGCTGATCGCCTACCGCGAGAGGAGGCGCTGGGGCACGTCGCGCAAGATCGATGAAGAGTCCGTCTGGCGGGCGGATGCTCTGACCTATCCGGGCACCTGGGATACTGTCGATCATCATAATAATCGAATCGTCTTTGCTCCTCACTCAGGCGATCCGGTTTTGTTCGGGATTCGGGGCTCTGATCCTCAGGCGATCATGCAGGCTTTCCGGATCATAAAATCCGAGCCCGTGGAGAGAAGCGTCCTCTATCAGACCAACCAGGGAACCGATGCTCACATCCTCGCGGGTGAGATCGGCTCTGTCAGAGAGAGCCAGAGCTACAGGCTTCACGGATTTGTGGCCGAGCCGGCGCGAGCTATTGCCAAGGGGCATCTATTCTTCCCGCTGCAGGAGGGGAGCGCCCTCATCAACTGCGCCGCCTTCGAGCCGACCAAGAACTTTAGAGGGGTCATCAGTCAGCTCAAGGCCGGCGACGAGCTGGAGGTCTACGGATCTATGCGAGATGGCTGCCTCAACCTGGAAAAGATAAATGTCCTGCAATTGGCCGAGCAGGTGGAGCTATCCGCCCCGCTCTGCCCATCGTGCGGCAGGAGGATGGAGTCGGCAGGGCGCGGCCAGGGTTACCGCTGTCGCACCTGCAAGACCCGTGAGCAAGGCCGGGTGCAGCACGTCCTCCCGCGCAATCTGGAGCCGGGTTACTACGAGGTGCCGCCCTGCGCCAGAAGGCATCTTTCCAAGCCGCTGATACGCATCTCAGGAGATCTTGCTCAATCCGTGCATCCTGCCAGATGAGCTGAAGGAACAAATACACAAAAGCTTCGGAAATTCATTATGTCTAAATGAAAAATAATGAAAACGAAGATGGCCCAAGCCATCATTCGCTTTTATCAAGAACAGTCTACTTCTTGAAGGCGCCTTCCAGTGGCGGGACGACCTGCTTTTTCCTGGAGAGGCACTTCTCCTTGTAGATGGAGTTGTTGGCCAGCTTTCCGCCGAATGCCTTCTCAAAGCCTGCTGCTGCCGCGGCATTTCCGACGAACAACAGATCAGAGGCTTCCTTCATGACGTCTGTGAGCATGAGAACTACCATATCCAGCTTCTCGGCCTCCTTCATCTTGTTCATCTCATCGAGAATGGCTGCTCTCTTGGGTGCCAGATCGGCTAGATCCATAACCTCGACTTGGCCCACGCCGGATTTGGTGCCGGAAAAGTCGAACTTCTTGAAGTCGCCCATGAGAATTTCCTTGGCCGACTTGGCTGACATGTTGCTCTTGGCCTTGAGCAGCTCCATGCCGAAAGCCATCGGGTCCACTCCGGCGATCTTGGACAGCTTCTCGACAGCAGACTTGTCGCGAGGAGTGCAGGTTGGGGACTTGAAGAGCACTGTATCGGATAGGATGGCAGACATCATCAGGCCGGCCATTTCCCTGCTGATCTTGACATTGTTCTGCTCGTAGAGGTTCGCGATGATTCCGCCGGTCGCGCCAACGGGCTCGTTTAAGAAGAATATGGGTTTGCCTGTGGCCAGGCCGCCGATCTTGTGATGGTCCACAATCTCAACTATGTTCTCCA
>JAJRAX010000377.1 GCA_028679775.1 Methanothrix sp.
GGCATGGGTAATGAAAATGTAATCAATCTTCAGTTGCTCCTTCATACTCAAAACAGAAGTTATCGCACCGGCATCGACCAGAACATTCTGCCCGATGAGGAAACTTGTCGTATTGTAATTAGGAAGCTGCGACCCGTGACACCCCAGCACCCTTATGTTCATGGATATCTCCTGACAGATAATTTTGCAGTAAAATAACATACATTCATCAGGCAGGCAATAAATTTGTAATCAAATATTTATTATTCCGGGGAATTGCCTTAATTTCCCTTGGTCGTAACGATAATCAGGGGAAAAATTATGCTCAATATAGCTTATTGTGCCCCGGTTTGAGTTCTTTCTTCCCTCCGGAATAAAGACACTCAGGCACCTTTCAGCATCTCTGCTGAAGTTTTATGTCTCCGGAACTCACAGAGAATGCCTTGAAAAAAGTACAGGAAGTTGTTATCTATCTGAACGAGTTCAAAAAAGTATAATTTCTCAGGTGGTTTCTATGGAAAAAATAAGCAAAAAAAGAGTCGGCATGTTGCTTTTTCCCGATATTGAACTGCTTGACTTCTGCGGTCCTTACGAAGTCTTTTCCGTTTTCCGCTTTGATGAAGAAAAAGGATCGCTGGAACCTTCGCCGTTTGATATTTATTTGATTGCGGAAAATAAAGGAACCATCAAAACAAGAGCTGGTCTGGAAGTTGTTGCCGAATATTCGCTCGCTGATCATCCGCCCTTCGACATTCTGGTTGTACCCGGCGGCTGGGGAACGAGAAAAGAAATCACCAATGATAAATTAATTAACTGGATAAGAAAAATCGCTCAGGAAGTGGAATTGGTAACGGCGGTTTGCACAGGGTCGATGCTGCTTGGAAGGGCCGGATTGCTTGTGGGCAAACGCGCAACAACTCACTGGCAATCATTACAGTGGATGAAGGATGAATTTCCCGACACCATCGTTGAAGACGCTCTGCACGTTGTTGAAGATGGCAATATTATAACTTCCGCCGGTATATCCGCCGGCATTGATATGGCGTTGAAAGTCGTGCAAAAATACTATGGCGTAGAAATTGCCCGCAATATGGCACGTTATATGGAATATCGTTACACAACCGACAACGAAAGAAGGATAAGTCATGTTTAATAATTATTTATTGCTATTTTTCCCTTTGGCCATCACTTTGCACAGCATCGAAGAAGCGCTCTGGCTGCCGCAGTGGTCTCAAGCAGCAGGCAAATATCATCCACCAGTCGGGAAAAACGAATTTTATTTTGCCCTGATTGTTATTACGGCGCTGGCCTATTTAGCAACTTTCTTCAAAATAATTTTCCCTGATGTCGTCTTTCTCAACTGGATATTTTACGGTTTCCTGGGTGTCATGATTATCAACGCCGTTTTTCCCCATCTGGTGGCAACCATCGCTGCCCAAAAATACGCCCCGGGCCTGTTCACCGGAATATTCCTGATTGTTCCTGTAAACGCCATATTAATCTATCGGGCTGTATCTGTCGGGATTATCGGTATCACGGCAGTTATTGTTGCTGCCGCCGCCGAAGGCGTTTTATTAATTTTGCTGATTGCGCTGTTATTGAAAATAGGTCGGCGATTGATTGAGTATTGAAACGGGAGGGCATTCCCGGCAGGAAAATTAACTGCTGCCAATATTGTCAAGATGGGCACCGTCGTAAAGAAAAGGCCGTCCATTTATTTTATTTGACGTCTTTGTACAGTTCTTTTCTAACGGCTAAGCCCAGTCTTTCCAGCACATAAGGTTTCTTGACATAAGCACCCGCTCCCAGTTCCTGAGCCCGGCTGACTCGATCCGTTTCCGAAAATCCACTGACAATAACTGCCTTCTGCTGCGGATGAATTTCCAGAATCTGCCGGTAAGTATCCAGTCCGTCCATCCCCGGCTCCATAATCATATCCAGAATCACAATATCCGCACTGCAGGTTTTCAGATATTCCACCGCCTCCTCGCCGCAGGAAACGGGTGTCACCTTATAATTGAGCCTGGTCAGCATCGCGGCAGCCAGTTCCCGCTGCCCTTTTATGTCGTCCACAACCAATATGGATTCACCATTACCCATATATTCGGACATGGACAGGGAAATCTGATCTTTAGCTATTTCGCTTCTGGTTACCGGAAAATAGAGGCTGAACGTTGTTCCTTTTCCCTCCTCACTGCAAACATCGATGTATCCTTTGTGATCCTTGACTGTACCCCACACCACCGATAACCCCAGGCCGGTTCCACTTCTGCCCATAATTTTTTTTGTGTAGAATGGTTCAAAGATATGTTTCAAATCAGCAGGGGATATACCCTCCCCCGTATCTGCTACGGAAAGTACAACATAATCTCCTTCACTGACGTCGTCATATCCATGCACAGGCTTGTCCAGATACATATTGCTTGTGGTAATAGTTAGCACTCCTGCA
>JAJRAX010000260.1 GCA_028679775.1 Methanothrix sp.
CGGCAGAACCGCAGTCACCGGGATGCCGTCTCTCAGCGCCCAGCCGCTGTGCTCCTGGCCGCCTACCAGTATGTCCGGCTTTTCTTTATGGAAGAGGTTTGTCCACTCGAACTGCTGGAAGTTGCCTATCTGAACCAGGAAATTCTTGCTGCGCCGGGCCAGGTTCTCTAAAGGCGCCTGGCCGTAATCATCGCTGTACTCAAATCCGGTGGTGACCGCCGTTTCCATGCCCAATTCCTGCAGCAGGCTCTGAATGCCCACCGACCGGGCTAAATTGAATCCCACGTAAACCCTCTTTCCTTCAACCTTCTTTCGAATCTCATCCAGTTGAGGCCGCACCCTGGCCTCTTCCTCCGCTATCACCTTTTCCATCTCTTCCTCTTTGCCGAAAAGCCTGGCCACATCTCGAAGCCACCAGCCGGTAAACTCGATTCCCACAGGCATGGGCGGCTCGGTGAATGGCACACTATACTTCTCGTCAAGAGCCCGCAGGAAGAAGTTGCTCATGAGGTTGCAGAGAGTGCTAGCTCCCGTGGCAGCAGACGCATCTTTAATTCTCTCGAAGTCCTGGAAGAGCGGAAACCACTGCACAGCAATTCCGACCTTGGAGAGGAGACGCTCGATCTCTACCTCGTTCTTGCGGTCGATGGTCAGCGGGTTCACTATCAGGACGGTGTTCTCCTTTTTCTTCTGAGGCTTATCAATGACTCGCAAGAGTGCATAGAGGAAGGCATCGTATCCTGTAGCCACCGCGCCCGACCGGAAGCCCTCGCAGCGCATGGGAACAATGGCAGCCTTCACCTGCGGCTGGATGGCGTTCACAACCGCCTCGATGTTGTCTCCGATGATTCCGGAGGCGCAGGATGTGATCACGGTTATCAGATGAGGGTGATATCGTGCTTCAGCTTCCAGTATGGTTTTTCCCAGCTCAGTCGCACCGCCGAAGACCACATCGTTCTCGGAGAGGTTGGTGGATATGAACCGCAACGGCTCCAAAGGCTGGCCTCTGGCCAATCTTCCAATTTTATTGAGCAGATAGACAGCGTCAATCATGGAGGGACAGCCTGCCGGCGAGTGGGCTATGACCACGTTTCCATTGATCATAGCTGAGTTCAAGAGCGGCATCATCTCGTCACAGGGCCCGGATTGGGAGAAGCTTCTCTCTTGGTGCTTGCGGCACTTACCTCCGCAACCCTTGAGCAGCCCCTGACAGCTCCCGCCGTAAGCGATTATTGTGCCCAGCCGCTCCTCTCGGGTGGGCACTATGTCCAGCCCTTTCTGCCTCAATTTTCCTAAATCTGAATTGTCTGCATATTGGCCATTTTCTGTCACTGTTTGCACCTCATCCATAAGCCGCCTGTAGAAAAATCGGTCATAGATTGCCGATAGCCAATGACAAACAGCATGGTATTTATGGATGCAGAAACCTACAAATCTTGCTACAAAGCAAATGCTTTTAAAACCAGAGGAGATTTGCCCGCAAGAGTGCCGCTGCAAAAAAAGCCACCAGTGCCACTGCCATTCCCTTTTTAAGCGCCTTCTGGCATCCCGTTGCATCCCCTCGAGCAATCTTCTGCACAGCGATCAAAAAGAATAGATCTGCTACTACTACTATCGCCAGATAAACCCTGCCGAAGGGCGCGAAGAGCCCCAGCGCTACAGCCGCGAGGGCAAATGCACCTGCCAGCGCCGCAGAGGGCCGCTCACCTGCCAGAATGGGCAGTGTCCTCGCTCCACCAGCCAGGTCGCCGGCCATGTCCTCGATGTCCTTCGCTATCTCCCGGCTCATGCTGACCAGAAATGAGAGCAGAAATGGAACCTGATTGGCCTCCAGACCCTGCAGCCCAGTCGCTGCCCCTCCGAAGAGGAATGTCGATCCAGTGAGAAAGGCGACAGCTATGTTTCCGGCAAGCGGTGTGGCCTTAAGATTACGAGCGTAGAGGAAGAGCAGCATCGAGTTGAAGGCGGCCAGACCAAGACAGATCTGGTTGACCATGCCCGCAGATAAACAACCTACTGCAAAGAGAGCTAGAGAATAATAGCATGCCGCCCCAGGCGAGACTCTGCCGCTCGGAATGGGCCGAGAAGGCCTGTTGACGGCGTCGATCTCACGATCATAGTAATCGTTGATAGCGTTTCCGGCCCCGGTTACAAGGAAGACCGTGAGAAAGATCAAAGAAGCAGATTGAAATGAAAGCCCGTCGGCCACGGCTAGGCCAATAATGGCTGCCGCTGCCGCCATCATGCAGTTAAACGGACGCAAGATCTCCCAGTATGCCCTCAATGGACAAATCCCCTGCGACCCTCAGGCTGAGACGCCGCGCAAGAGATAGAGCAGATAGAACTCAGTTAAGTAGCTATCGATGTGGCTGTTGGGTGGGCTCATCCATGAGATCTCTCTAGCTGGGTGGACAAGCTTGATCAGATAAGTGCTGCTGGCAGGAACCTTCTCCCGGCGAATAAGCCCTGAGCCCTGCAGCTTGACTACGATCTTGGAGCACTTGCTGCTGTCAATGGACAGGAGGCGGCGTAGTTCAGATTGATACAGGCCGTCTCCATTCGATCCGATGAGATCAAGTGCTTTCTCCTGCAGGGCGCAGAAATTATTTGAGTGGGTGTTCCCAGATTTTGCTGGCATATTTATCACTTCTGTTTTAAAACTTAATTTATTTTGATATAATGTCATTGAGTACTCCTTGTATAAATTCTTTTTTCTCAAATTATTTAAGTATTTTGATATTATTTGTTTTGAATAACTGAGGAAGGTTCTTGTAGCTGGGAGGCCTTCTGATCTTTCATGAAGGAGTACTCAAACGGAGAAATAGTGGTGTGCTGGCAGCCGGAAAAATGCATGCACGCAAGGGAATGCGTGAACGGGCTACCCAAAGTGTTCAACAATGCTCAGAATCCCTGGATAAATATTGAGGCTGCCACCTCTGAGGAGATCATGAAGGTTATCGATCGCTGTCCTTCGGGGGCCTTAACGTATAGGAAGGCAGACAAGCCCGAACAGTCCTCTGTAAGAATCAAGGTCATGAAGAATGGTCCGCTTCTTGTGGAAGGAAACTGTACCCTGGTTGATGGAGATGGAAAGGAGGACACAGTCAACGGCCCGTTTGCGCTCTGTAGGTGTGGAGGCTCTAAGAAGAAGCCGTTTTGCGACGGTTCGCATATCAGGATAGGATTCGATGATTCGAAATCCGAACAGATCTAATGCCATGAGCAATATCGCGCCGGATGGATTGCCCTTTTTTTGAAAAAGAGGCTGCGTTGGGCCAAATATTATGCTTCTATCTCATCTTCTTGAGGATTTCCGTTTGGCAAGAAATCCTGCACTAAGTCATTTCCCCTTATGTTCTCCACATCATACCCGGTTTCCTTGGAAATCTTCGATTTTTGAATCCATCTGATTTTTACGGGTTCATATGTCTCTCCAGTCGAATAACACCTGACCATTGGAGCACCGATAAACTCTACGCGCAACCCGCATAATGGGCAGATAGCTACCTCAGCTTCTCCCCTATCATTCTTCCTTTCAGTATTAAACAAGTTTTATTCTCCTTAAAGTGTCATTGTAGGCAGGTCATTTAAGAGATACAATCAGACGGAATCCGTCATAAAGATTTAATTCTTATTAAGTGTTCAGTTGAATTGCTATTTAAATTTGTTTAAGAAAACTTCATAATCATTCATAACGCTCTGTTGCTACCTATTTATATCCAGAAATTTCTGAGCATATTATGATTACATTTTATGAAAAGCTCTGATGCTTGCCATGGGACGCGCTTCTGTTGTCTCACAAAAATGTGATGGGTCAGATCTCTCTGCCCAAAAAGTCGCTTATCTATTGCCCGTTTCACAGCAGGGAGCCGGGCATGCTGCAGAGCCGACCTGACAGCTGCCTGTCGATCCGCAGTTGCCATTGGGACAATTTGCATCACAGGCAGATGCTGCATTATCTCCCAGAGCACATGATCCTGAGCAGTTCTCAAAGCAGCCGGTTTCTGCACAGGGTGCACAGCCGGGACAAGTACATGATCCAGCCTGTCCGAGAGCCAATCCAAACCCTGCCATCAGCAGGACTATTGAAGCAATTGCCAGTTTCTTCATTTTGCATCACTCTACTCATCTATTTGAACGTCGCACGTTCATGGCACTGATGATCACTATAGCATATGACGATTGGGATTTGGGCAAGATGCATGGGATTATTCAGAGTTATTCTGGTGCTAATTGAAAAAAGATCTTCGGAAAACCATTTATAGTTCGACGATCGTCTTATTAAAGGGAATTCACGATTGTGATGACCTGGGAGCAAAGATAAATCGTGAAGATCATCAGGCTGATGGGTGCATTGGCAGTTCTGAGCCTACTGATGGTGCCTGCTTTCTCCGAGCCATCCTTGATCGGCTGCTCATGCCTTCCTGGCAGTTGCCCTGAAAAGCCCATAGAGAATTGCTGCGCAAAATCTTCAGACATCAGTTTATCCCAAAGCTGCTCCTGTCCGGGCCTGATTGCTTCCTATTCCGGGATGGAATACTGCGATTTGGGCTATTCTTATTTCAGCAAGAACAGGCAGTCCTCATCTTCAAGGCCAGTCTCGGGGAGCTTGAGCTGCCCAGGCAATGCCGGTGCAATCTCTTCAATATTTTCGGCCCTAACCAATAACATTTCCTGTAATGTGGGACCGCCGGATCTGGATGTAGTGGAATACCTGCCACCTTCAGCTAAGCATGTATTCACTGTGCTTGCCTCTGATGGTCCTCTGACTCAGAAGGACATAATAAGCAGGACAGCCCTTCCACCGAGAACGGTGAGGTACGCTTTGGATAGGCTCAGGGGAGAAGAGATGCTGGAGGAACGCTTCTGTTTTCGGGATGCCAGGCAAAGCCTCTACAGTCTGATTGGAATGGACGGCAAGAAGCACGAGGCAGATCAAAGGAGCCTTCGGGCATAAGTTGCCGCAACCTGCAGGTATTTGTGCTTCTTCTCCGTTGTCTGTTACAATTAATTTGTTGATACAGCCCTTTGCCCCGATGCGCAGGCTTATATACTACCTGAATTAACAATTGTGATCGGTGAGATGAAAATGAGGGATCGTCTTTGCTGACGCTGGACTTAACCAGCCTGATTTAAATTTAGATCGCCTGCCGCCATCGGCCAAGCTTGTTATAAAAGTGCTGGAGTCAGGAAGCCTTTTGACTCAGAAGGACATCATAAACAAGACCTATCTTCCAGCCAGAACTGTGAGGTATGCATTGAGCCGTCTTCGAGAAAAGAACCTGATTCAAGAACGATTCTGCTTCCAGGACGCGCGCCAGAGCCTCTACGCACTGAACGCTCAGGCCTTGGAGGTGGTGACTGCATAAAACTTTTTCTATTTCCTTAATAACAGGAATGAGCGAAGATCACCCGAGATGGAGGATGACATGGATCATAAAATAGTGCAACTTAAAGGCAAACAAGCCGATGGATATGTGATACCTCTAGGGCCAATCAATCTGGTCAACGTAGTAACCGATGTGGGAATGGTCGGCTGCGGGGCATTTGATGTCGCGGCCCTAAACAACTTCAGCTACCCGGCGGCCAAGGTCCGACCGGCCCGCGGCAGCTCAGTCGCCACCATCGACGACCTCTTGCAGGGAATCATCAAAGAGGTCAATCCGGCTGCAGAGAAACTGGGCATAAAGGTGGGCATCACCGGCAAAGAAGCGCTCGATCTGCTTTAAACCAGAAGATTTTATAGAGACGGGAAAATAGCGCAACTTGAGTTCGCTAATCCTCGCATGGACAGATAAAAAAGAAAATTGTCAGGGATCTTCAAGCTCAAGCCTGCCACATCAGGAGAGTGGTGTCTCTCCAGCCATTGATCTTTAAAAACGGCGCTGCCCTCTTGATCCGGACACCCATCGCCGCCAACTGGCTTTTAGCTGCTAACGGCTTCTTCTTTCGGTATGCAATTATCCTCTCTGCGCCCTTTGGACCTATGCCAGGAACCCTCAGCAGCTCCTGGTAGGATGCGGCATTGGGGTCAACTGGCTGATCCAAATGCTCCCTGGCTATGGCCAATTTCGGATCTGCGTTATCGAGAAATCCTGAATCGCCGAATGCCTGGCGGATCTCGCTCGCCTGAAAGTGGTAGACACGGTAGAGCCAGTCCATCTGGTAGAGGCGATGCTCTCGCCAGAGAGGCTGAGCTGGTCGGCACTCAAAGGAGGTTCCCTGCTGAGGGGAGAATGCGCTGTAGTATGCCCGCTTTACGCCTATTTCCTTGTATTCGTAAAGCACCCTCTGAAAGATCTCTTCATCGCTCTCCCCGGCTGCGCCAACAACCAGTTGAGTGGTCTGGCCTGCTGGCAGGACACGTGATCTGCCGCCGGCCTCAGCTCTTA
Organism: Methanothrix sp.; assembly: GCA_028679775.1. Lineage (GTDB taxonomy): Archaea > Halobacteriota > Methanosarcinia > Methanotrichales > Methanotrichaceae > Methanothrix. The sequence continues at coordinate 6,393 of JAJRAX010000260.1, forward strand.
AATCATGCATGAACCGGCTGATGTACCTCTGCCTCTGAACGATATCGCTCTCGTAGCTCTTGGTAGAGCAGATATCGCCAAGACGCGAAGCAGACGAGGCCTCCAAATTGATGCTGACCCGATCTGCCAAAAGCATGGCCTCCTGAATGTGAGCCTCGGAGGCTCCGGGCAGGACCTTGAGATGAATATATCCAGAAAAGGAGTACTTGCTCCTAAGCAGCCTGGCAGTCTCAACCATCTTCTCCATGATCCGATCCTCATCTCTTCCGGCCCCGGAGGAGAGAAAGAGCCCCTCAATGTAATTTCCCCGGTAGAGAGTAAGTGTGATCCTGGCCAGCTCCTCCGGGGTGTAGGAGAATGCCTGTGGCTTGGAGCTGCAGCTCGCGGCGTTGGTGCAGTAGCTGCACTGATGGCTGCAGTGATTGGTGAAAAGGGTCTTGAAGAGGCTAACGCATCTGCCGTCCTGAGTAAAAGCATGGCATATGCCGGGCAGAGGCGTATCGCGAGGTGAGTACGTGGAGGCGCAGACGTCATGACTGGTGCCATCTCCGAGAGAAATAAGTTTCCTCTCATCCACTCCAGCCGCCAGGCCTAAGGAATCGAACCTGCTCTCCTCTGCCAGGTGGGCCATCTTCTCAAGGGTGACCATTGGATTAATCCGTGGGCGCAAAAGATAAATCCATTATCCTTGCGGGGCGAAAGTAATCCCGTCAACTACCCCACCCTAAAGGATGGGGCTTGTGACTGCACAAAAAATCGCGTCACAATAGGCTGGCTGACTTCAGCCCTAAAAGCTATGTTCATAGCAGCGATGTGGTCAGCAGCACCA
>JAJRAX010000261.1 GCA_028679775.1 Methanothrix sp.
GATCCATACTCTTACATCAATCTGGAGCTGCTCCTCGATTTGCCGCACAATGCTGATTTTGCCGCTGCTACCCTTCAGTTTCGCTCGAAATTCCCGGACCCTGCAGCCAATGCATCAAATATCAATATACAAAATATGCTACGGCTGATCGATGATGCAGTTTTTAAGGCTGCAGAGCAGGGGCAAAAGATCGATCTCGCGGTTTATCCGGAACTCTCCACTTCAGGCCCCATTTTTAGTTCCCAGGAGGCAGAGAGGCTTTCTGATACAATCCCTGGGGCGATCACAGATATCTTTGTCGAAAAAGCAAAAGAGAAGGATGTCTTTTTAGTCTTCGGCATGGCCGAGCGAGATGAAATGGATGGTTGTGCGTTTTACAATAGCAGCGTCCTCGTCGGTCCGGATGGAATTGCAGGCAAATACAGAAAGGTTCATCTCAGCTCGTTTGAACGAAATTGGGCCATTCCGGGCGACGGTGGTTTTGCTGCATTTGACCTTCCCTTTGCCAGGATCGGCATGCTCATCGGATGTGATCTGATGTTTCCTGAGTCCTCAGATTCCCTGGCAAAGCTTGGCTGTGACATGCTCTGTGTGCCTGCTCTCTGGGAGAACGCAGGCAACAAATTTATCTGGGAGGCAAGGCTGGCAGAGCAAATGCATCTGGTAATTGCCAATCAATGGGGCAATTTTAAAGACCTCAAAGCTCTAGGTGAGAGCCTTTTATGCAATTATTCCCGATATCCTGAAAAAATTTCGAGGTTTTGGTCTCCTTCTGAGGGTGATGCAATCAACTTCATGAATTTTGGAACGAAAGACTCCAGAGAAAAGAGGTTTCTGGAAAATGTCGATTACGAAGCATTGCTGGATTTGAGCAGCTAATTTTAGGGTGGTAGAGACTATGACAAATGAATTTGCAGATCAACATGATTTAAATTATGTAACACATCTAAAAACAAATGTGCCCGTCATCATCTATCCATATAACCCATTGTGGCCCTGCCTCTACGAGAAAGAAAAAGAGATCATAAAGAGAACTGCAGGACCATGCCTCTTGAGCATAGAGCACATCGGAAGCACCAGTGTTCCGGGACTAATGAGCAAGGACATTATCGATATCATGGCAGGCGTCGCCGATAAGACAGCTGCGGACGAGTGCCAGAAGCTACTCCTTTCTGCAGGATACGATAACGTTAAAGATCTGGATCACCCAGAATGGTTCTATCGACTGGGAAAACGCCTAAGCGGTGCCCACTGCCATCTCCATATCGTCAAGGAGAACAGCGAACACCAAAGGAAGCACATTGACTTTAGAGACTGGCTTTGCAATCATCCCGAGGATGCCAAAGCCTATGAACAGATTAAGATAGATCTAGCGAAGAAGTATCGAAATGACAGACCTGGGTATACCAATGCTAAATGCGATTTCATCGAGAGAATTCTTGAAAAATGCATGATGCATTATAGCGTTGCGATTGTTGCTTCAAGGAGGCCAGACGCTTGAAGCTTGCAGAATTTTACGGCGGCATTGAAATTAACCGGGAGGAGAAGATAGTTTATGCCCGGCTCATATCTCCACATCGGGTTTTGTCAACCTGTCGCAGCAGTACCGGCGGACTGCATGACGATCTCTTGTATATCTTCAACCATCAATCTTGTGAGCCGAAGGGAGATCATATGAATACAAGGATGCACAAGGTGATAGACAGGCCTGACGAATACAAGAAGGATGTCTCTGACCGCTATAATCTCCCTTCCCAGAAATGCGCAACGCTTGGAACCGCAGCCAACATGAACAACGCAGCCATTTGCCACGAAAGATTTTGCGATCTTGAGGTAGTCACCGTCTGCACAGGAGGCGTTGAGGGAAATGCAGGTCGTGCTGGTGACCCTGCATCTTATTATGAGCCGCAAAAGGATAATGAAGATTCCGAGAACGGTCAGAGATCTATCTCGATAGTGGGCACGATTAACGCCATGATATTCATAAACCGGGAATTAACTCCTGGGGCAATGGTCACTGCAGTCATCACTGCTACTGAAGCCAAGACAGCTGCTCTGCAGGAGCTGGAGGTCCCTTCTCGCTACTCTGATGAGCTTGCCACTGGCACAGGAACCGACCAGATAGCTGTGGCATCAAAGCTTGGTGGTGAGGCAATATCTTATGCAGGCAAACATTCAAAGGTTGGAGAGCTTATCGGCCGCACCATGCACGATGCAGTCAAGAGGACTCTGTCTCTTCAAAACAGCCTGACGCCTGCCGGTCAATGCTCGTCGTTTGCCCATCTGAAACGCCTCGGAACCAGTGAGAAGGAGCTGTGTCAGAAAATTGGCGAATTCCTCTGCAAAGACGATGCCGATATCCTTGAAATGAACTTCTCAAATATCATCAATGATCCCCTCACTGTTGCGGCTGTTGCAGCACTGATGCATTTGCGTGACAAGTTCCTCTGGGGCATACTCCCCGATAGCTGTATTCCTGAGGTTCTGGCAGCATACGGAGCGCAAATATCTGCAGCAGTTTCTGGAAAGAGCAATAGGAGCTATGCATACATGCAGATGCTGTCAGCTTCAGACATGTCCCTGGAAAAGCATGCCTTTCTGGATTTTGTCTGCCAGGCTCTGGCCCTGGGATTTAAAGAGAAATGGAGCTATCCGGAAAGCCAGGCATGAAAAAGGCCCAGGCCTTCTGGATGCAACGCCACAGAACGAGCATCATATCCCGTGGAGCTCAGATCCCTTTTTTTGCTCAATCATTTCGCAAAGTTTGGCTCGGATTCGACCCAACCTAATGCTTAAATACAAGTTAATTTGTTTTAAAGCTAATTGCATTGATCTGAGGAAATGATATCATGATAAAGAAAATAATTTGGGTCCTGGTAAGCCTCAGCATACTTGTCACAGCAGCAAGCGCTGAGAAGGTAACAGTTGTTGATTCCACAGGGCGCTCGGTGGATGTGGAGGCTCCGGTTCAAAGAGTGGTCTCACTGGGGACTGGTGTTGCAGAATATCTCTTCGCCCTGGACGGGGGAAAATGCCTTGTGGGCAGAGACTCCTACTCACACTTCCCACCGGCCCTTGAGAATGTGACCGTTGCAGGTAAGAGTTCCTACGCCCCAGATCTGGAGCTCATAATGCAGCTTGATCCTGATCTGGTGATAGCTGATACAATGCTTTCAGATGACGACCTCAAGGAGCTGGAGGATGCTGGGATTCCGGTAATGATCGAGTCACTTATCGATCCCACCAAAGACATCGAGGTAATGAAAAGACTAAACAGCCTCGTTGGAAATGAAGCGAGAGCGCGAGAGCTTATCGAGTTCATCCAAAAGTATCAGGATTTGATACAGGAACGCACTGCAGACCTCACGGTCGATGAAAAGCCGAAGGTGTTCTTCGAATGGGCCGGGACGGAATACTATACTGTCTCCCAGGGCAATCCATCGGATACCTTAATTCGCCTTGCCGGAGGAAACAATATTGCCAAGGACCTTGGAAATAGCAGTCACACCTATCCCACGGTCAGTCCGGAATGGGTGCTCGATATGGACCCTGATGTGATCATCCAGCAGAGATCCAGCGATAAGCTATTTACTGATGACGAATTAATGAAACTGAGAGACGCGATATTATCCCGCCCTGAGCTTTCAGATGTTACCGCCATCAAAGATGGGCGAACATATGTGATCTCCAGTGAGATCAGGTATGGCCTTCGCTCGGTAATCAGCGAGCTGTACATGGCCAAATGGTTCCTACCGGATATCTTTTCCGACCTGGATCCTGAGGCAGTTCATAAGGAGATGGTCAAGGAATTCTATGGAATTGAACTGGAGGGGGCTTATGCCTATCCCTCCAGCCCTTTAAGCTAAAATGAACCGATTTCATTTCTTAATTTTTATTAATGACTGCATAGGACCAAAAGCTTTAAATCAAATTAATTTGTTTTAACTCCAAATAGTTTTAACTATTGCGCAGAAAATACATCAGAGGCGAAAATGAGATTAAGCTTGGTCGTCATATTACTGGTCTTTATAGGTTCTTTTTTTGCAAATAGCTACGCTGAAGAGGTAACCTCAGTATCCTTGACGGATGATATGGGACGAATGGTTACCGTCTCAGAAGCTCCCGCGAGAATTATCTCTCTGTCTCCATCAAATACAGAGATCCTCTTTGCTCTGGGGCTGCAAGATCGCGTGATAGGGGTGACAAAATATTGCAATTACCCGCCTGAGATCGAAGAACTGAAAAAAAGCGGAAAGATCGTGGAGATCGGTGGATACAAGGACCCGGACATCGAAAAGATCATTTCGCTCAATCCAGATCTCGTTTTGGCCAGCAAGATTCAGAGCAGCAGCACTATTCCAGATTTGGAAAATGCAGGCATCTCGACTTTTGCAGTCAACTCAGACAACCTCTCACATGTCCTTCAATCAATCAAGAACATTGGAAAAATCACAAGGAAAGAAGAAAAAGCCGCAGAGCTTGTCGAGAGCCTGGAATCCCGCATAAAAACGTTATCTGAAAAGGTCGATCTCCTTCAGAAAAAAAGAGTCCTCTATGTCTTTATATTTCATGATCTTTCCGAATATCCTTTGATCGACCCGGAATCAGTGGCGTTGAAGAACCCGGAGATAATTATAACCGGTGTGGGCAGTGGCGAGAGAAAAGATGATCCACTGAATTGGGCCAGAACAGAAGACGGAATAGAAGATACGGATGCAAGAAAGGATAATCGGATATACCAGGTCCAGGGCGACATCTTAACCCGCGCAGGCCCTAGAATCGTCGATGCTCTGGAAATGATAGCCAAGATCATTCATCCTGAGGCATTTTTATCCATTCTTTCGGTCTGTCACCATCTTCTTTCGTGGGGTGCTCGCTAGTGTCTCCCGTTGAGTTCACTCATGATTTAGAATCTGCCTCGGCAGCAAATGTCCACAGGCACAAAGCCTTAAGGGGGCTAACCGATGAGTATCGGAAATTTGTGGGCAGGAAGATTCTCTTCTTCTTGATGCTCATCATTGGAGTCATCCTGATGGCTGGCTTTGCTGTTACTCTCGGGTCAGCAAACCTCAGCGTAACTGATGTCTACATTGCGATTGCAGCCAAATTCCTGCCTGAGCATTTCCAGACGACGCACTTTGCCGATACCATCGTCTGGGGGCTGCGCTTCGAGAGAATCCTCATGGCAATCGTTGCGGGCATGGGGCTTTCCATTGCCGGAGCTGCCATGCAGGGAATACTTAAAAATCCGCTGGCCAGCGAGTTTACCCTCGGCGTTTCCTCTGCAGCCTGCTTTGGTGCAGCATTGGCCATCGTAATGGGTGCGGGCTTTGCCGGCGGCGAATATCTGGTGATCGGCAATTCCTTCATATTCACTTTGATCGCATCCTTCGCAGTCTACGGCCTGGCCAAGTACAAGGGAATCACGCCGGAGACCATGATTCTGGCAGGAATTGCCATCATGTACCTTTTCTCTGCCATGACCTCATTTCTGCAATATGTCGGCCATGCAGAACAGGTGCAGGAGGTCGTATTCTGGATGATGGGATCCCTTGGAAAGGCCACATGGGACAAACTTTGCATAATTACCCTCGTGCTGATCCTCTGTCTTCCCTATCTTGTCATCAAGTCTTGGGATATCAACGCCATCGGTGCAGGAGATGAGACTGCAGAGAGCCTTGGGGTTAACGTGGAGAGGACTCGAGTGATCTGCATGATGGTCCTGTCACTCATAACTGCCAGCATCATATGCTTTACGGGAACTATTGGTTTCATTGGTCTTGTCGCACCTCATATTACCAGGATGGTCATCGGAGGAGATCATCGCTTCCTTTTGCCGGGATCGGCACTGGTGGGCGCGCTTCTGTTGTTAGGGGCTGATACAATGGCCAGAACCATATTGGCACCCGTGATATTGCCTGTAGGAATAATGACATCTTTCTTGGGAGTTCCGTTCTTCGTTTATCTCTTCATGAAGAGGAGGAAGGTGTTTTGGTAGAAATCCAAAAGGGATCAGTCTTCTCGATCCCTCAGAATTTCCAGGGCCCTTTTGGCGCTTGTCTCTTTGTCTTTGATCTCCAGCATTATATCAAAATCAAGTCCAGATGTATTTTTTATAAATTTCTTGAACTCCGCTTCATTAATGGATGTTGCATGCTTTCCAGGCCTCTCGCCTTGTGCCTGATTGCTGTAGTCGATCATAGGAACTCCGTCATCAATGCTCCAGGTCTTCTTAAGCTCTTCAATAGCCTCTATAAATGATTCACCATTATTGAGGCATTCATGATGCAGAGTATCGAAGACTACAGGAATTCGTATATTATTATTAATTTCAAGGCAGTCTTTTATGCTATAAAGTCTGTCATCATTTTCTATAACAAGGCTTCCTTTAATGCCTGGGCTTAGCTCATCATAATTATAAATAAATCTCGATAACGCTTTCTCCCGATCATTGTAAATGCCTCCAACATGAAGCTGAATCTTTGCACTTTCATCGAGTTTCATTGCATCAAGTAGCTTACAATGATACTCAAGTTCAGCAATGGACCTTTTCACAATCTCCTGATTAGGTGAATTCAGAACTATGAACTGATCCGGATGCATGGATATTCTGAATTCGTGACATTTTATAAATTGACCGATGCTCCGAAACCTTGAAGCAAAATGATCAACCCAATCAAATTTACATACCGGATGGGATGCGAAAGGAATAATATCTGAGCTGATTCTGAAAAATAGGAAGCCATTATGCAGATTATAATCAAGGATTCGCTCAAGGCAGTCAAGATTTTTTGTAACTGTGTCAATCAGCTTTGCTTCTGAATAGGATGCGAGACGAAATGTACGGTTTGGTGTGCACCCTAGACTCAATGCAATTGCAGGATATCCGATCTTCATGATTTACAAGGCCAGCTAATTGCCTCTCATGCTTCAAAAAGCTTTTCTCAGTCTCATTCCTCGAAAATTGCATTCTGATCCGAAGATCTTAAATACAAGTTATCTTGTCTTAAATCAAGAAATCATGTCTTGGAAGGATACTGAATGATGCGAAAAGGACTTTTGCCGTTTCTAATCTGTTCATTTCTGCTGGTTTCCCAATGCAGCGGAGACACATGCAGTGTGGTTGACTATACCGGAAAGCAGGTGAATCTGTCCCTGCCAATCCGTAGCATCGTATCGCTATCTAACATGGCCACAGAGATAATCTGCGCTCTTGACGGGGGCGAGAGGTTAATTGGTCGACCCAATTCTGCTTTTCCATCATACATAGAACAAGTTGAAATTGTTGGCGAAAACTCGAGGTCGCCTGATTTGGAGCGCATAGTTGAGCTTGACCCCGATCTATTAATTGCAGACGGTATGCTCTCTGATGAAAATCGCAAAGAGATTGAGGATGCAGGAATACCCGTAATTATAGACAAGTTCACTGATCCATCACGGGCGATCATTGTAACCGAATACCTGGGAAAGATGCTGGAAAATGAAACGAAAGCCCAGGAGATCGTGGAGTATGTCGAGAAGTATGAGAAGCTGATAGATGAACGAACTGCAGCCATTAATCCGAATGAGAGGACCCGGGTATTCGTCGAGTGGAACTCCCCATATCGTGCTGCATCAACAAGCAGCGGCTACAACAACTATATTAAAAAAGCCGGCGGATCTAATATCGTTAGCAATGGGTCTGTCCAATACTCTACAATCGATCCGGAATGGTTGATAGAACAGGACCCCGATGTGATCATCAAACTGGCTTCGAGCACCAAGGAATACACGGAAGATGATCTGCAGAAGGAATACAATGAAATTGTTGGGCGATCCGAATTGAATTCACTCAATGCAATCAAAGATGGCCGTACATACGTAATAAGCGGAATTATTGTCGGAGGAATACGCTCCGTCATTGGAGAGCTTTATTTCGCAAAATGGCTTTATCCTGAAGAATTCCGAGACATTAATCCTGAGGAAATTCATAAGGAAATGCTGAAAGAATTCTTTGCCCAGGATACCATGGACTCCTATGCCTATCCATCCAGCTCTTAGAGCATGTCGGCTTGAGGGGAAAATGAGATCACGTATCTTTCAGATCACATACATTAGCGTCAACGGATCCGATATTTCCCCATTGGCCTCGGCATTTCGAGAGATAAAGAAGGAGCTTGGAGATTTTGCCGCATTACATCCGATAACAGGCAAATCCCTGTCAGACTCGGAGCAATTGAAAGCACTGGCCACGAGATCCGATGTCGTTATAATCAGATTGCATGGTGGAAAAAAAAGCCTGCCGGGCTGTGATAGCCTGATATCTGCCGTGAGAGGGTCGCAGGCCCTCCTTCATGTCCAGGACTCTTCTTGCATTGACCCGGATCTTGTCAGGGCATCAACGATCGGAAACGATTATCAGAATGTCTTTCAATATATCAGCTTCGGCGGCAAGGAGAACCTAAAGAACCTCATTCTTTTTTTGATAAACAGGCTTGGCAGAACAATTATTGGCGTGAAGGAGCCAATAATGCCACCCTGGGAGGGGATTTACCATCCTGCGTTCGACATTGTCCCATCGCTTGACGAATATCTTGAAAAGAGAA
>JAJRAX010000026.1 GCA_028679775.1 Methanothrix sp.
GTATTCGAGATCAATTTAACACGCCCGAAGAAATAAACGATGGCTATGAGACTGCGCCATCAAAGAGGATAATCCGTTTATTTAAATCGTATCAAAAAGTGACTGATGGATATCAAATAGCTCAAAAGATTGGGATCGATGTTATCCGGAAAGAATGTCCGCACTTCAATGAATGGATTGGAAAGCTAATCCAATTAGCAATCTATGGACAAAATAGGGCCTGAAAGATATACCATCATTTCGGGGGTGTGTCATGCAGGACTCAATTGAGGCTAATTTTATGGCATCCATTAATATAATTCGTATTTTAAAAGAATCCATCTCCGAGTGGCTCAAAGATGATGCATCGCTCTTGGCCGCGGCTTTAGCCTACTACGGCCTCTTCTCCTTCGTGCCTCTGCTTATATTATCATTAATATTTATAAATTCATTATTCTCTTATGGCTTTCTTGACAGCCAGGTAGTAGCCACTTCTCAGGACCTGGTGGGCCAACAGATGCCGGAAGTTGCTGGCGAGCTGATCGACCAGGCTGGAGACCAGGCAGCCTCCTTTTCTTTTACCCTGATGAGCCTTGGGCTTTTGCTTTTTGGCGCAGCCGGCCTATTCGTGCAGACCAAGAGGGCCTTTGGCATCATTTGGAAGATCCCGGATAATGCGGTCCCGCTCCTGGACACAGTAATCTCTTACCTGCGCTCGTACCTGCTCGTTGCCCTGGTCGCTTTTATGCTCCTTGTGACCTCTATATTTTCTGCCCTTCTCATGCCTGCTGCAAAGCAGATAGAGGAGTTCATGCCAATTCACCTGGGGCTGCTTAGATTGCTCACATTTGTGGTCTCGTTCTTGTTTGTGACTTTTCTCTTTGCTGCCACCTACAAAACCCTGATAGCTGTGAAGCTGCGGTGGCGTGAAGTGCTTCCTGGATCAGCTCTGGCCGCGCTCTTGCTTGCAGCAGGAAACTTCTGCATCGAGGCCTATGTGGAGCTGGTGAACATCGGTTCGGCCTACGGAGCAGCCGGATCGCTTGTGGTATTTCTCGTCTGGATCTACTACTCGTCCCAGATCTTTCTCTTCGGGGCGGAGTTGATCAAGGTGCAGAAAAGATATTCCCTTGAACAGTCACAGGGGGCAGCATGAGTCTCAAGCGTTTGAATATCATAATCCTCCTGTTCTCGCTCTTGTTGTCTTCTGTCATTCTTTGCGGCTGATTGTCCGAGCAAGCAGAGCAATTGCTTTCAGGCGTTCGAACCCATTTGACAGATGCGGATCAGACAGTCTATGCATGCAATAGTTTTGCACTGGAGATGTACCGGGAGCTGGCTGACTGAGAGGAGAACGTCTTCTTTTCTCCCTGGAGTCTGAATGCCGCCCTGTCCATGACATATGAGGGCGCAAGAGAGAAGACCGCTGATGAGATGATGTCTGTACTGCATCTTTGCCAAAATGATAGCGCCAGAAGGCAGTCCTTCTCTGAGATGGAGAGAGCAATTGGTGCAGACAATTCGGATTATGTCTTCACGACCGCCAGCTCTCTCTGGGCTGATCGAGGTCTGCCGTTACGCCAGGAATATTGCGACCGTGTTTCCTGATACTACCATGCCCGTGCATCAAATGTCGATTTCCAGAGACCGCAAACCTCACAGGAATCAGCGCCCTAGGGGGGCTTTTCATAACCGAGGTCGTTCACCAGGCTTATATCGATATCAATGAAGAAGGTGCCGAGGCTTCGGCAGCCGCGGCGGTAATGATAGGCGAGTCTGCGTCGAAGGATGCTGAAAAGGCGTCTGCGTTTCGCGCAAATCATCCATTCCTGTTCATGATCGAGGATAAAAAGAAGGGATGCATACTTTTCATGGGCAAGGTCAGCAATCCATTTTTATAATTTCTTTTGATCGTAATCCTCTCTGATGGCCCTGGCCATCTCCTCGTCCGCCTCCACAATCAGGGCGCCCATGTAATCGCATCTCTTGCAGCGATAGACCTTGCCTGTGTAGCCTCCGGCCTCCAAATAGAGTTCAGAGCTGCCGCAGACCGGGCAAACCTCCAGGATCTTTTCAGGTTTCATAGACGGTGTCATGAATTCTCTATGAAGTTGAATCCTTTGCCTGGATTTAATATAGATGAATAACCTCACAGGCCTGCAGAGCTAATTGAGTTTGATTAAACACGTCATCCTGTGTCTTGTTTACTGGCATAATGGAGGGGATGGATTTGACCAGATCGACCTCAAAGGGAACATGCAGTTATTGTGGTGGAAGCTATGCCAAGTCGGCCATATCCAGGCATTTGAATGCCTGCCAGACCAGAAAAGAGGAGAACGATGCGCCAGCAGGAAAAAGCTCAGGCCGGGGGCGGGCCCGGACCATCTTTCACATGAAGGTGGAGGCTCAGTACCTGTCCATGTACTGGCTGCATATCGAGATTCCTGCCAAGTCCACATTGGAGGATCTGGACCACTTTTTAAGGGCCGTCTGGCTGGAGTGCTGCGGTCACATGAGCAGCTTTGATATTGGGGGCGAGACATTTATCTCGGAGGTGATGGAGCCTGGCGACCGAAGCCTCAATGTCGCGCTGGATAAAGTTATGGCTCCGGGCATCGCGTTCGAGTACATCTATGACTTTGGAACCTCAACCGAGCTGCTCATCACTGTGGTGTCTGCCAGAGTAGGCCATATGACGGGTAACAAGGTGAAGATCATGGCCAGAAACGATCCGCCTGATATCAGATGCGACATCTGTGGCAAGCCGGCCACTGGGGTTTGTTGCGTTTGCAGCGACGAGTCCACCGGTCGAGTGTGCGATGAATGCGGAAAAACGCATGAATGCGGAGAGGATATGCTTCTGCCTGTTGTCAACTCTCCTCGCGTGGGCATGTGCGACTATACCGGTGGCTATTACGATTAGAATAGTCTCATCAGCTCCTCGGCTATGATCCTGTAGCCTGCCTCATTGGGGTGGTCGAGGCCCGGAAGGATCAGCGATCCGAGGGGTGTGCCTCCTGCAACGGCCCTCATCCAGGCTCCAAAGACGTTCACAAATCCCACGTTCATCTGCTTGGCCACCCTCAGCACTGCCTGATAGTAATCCAGGACCATTCTATCGTAGGGCGGCGTCTCAAGGGGCTGTGAGGAGAGCAGCAATATCTCTGAGTTTGGGCCAGCCCGGATA
>JAJRAX010000378.1 GCA_028679775.1 Methanothrix sp.
CAAGCTTTTCGGCTGCGGTCAGGCTGTCCTTCTCAAGAACATTCGCAGCAATGCCGATGGCGTTTCCGCCCTTCGCCTTGATGGCATCTGCGACTTTGACGGCATTCTCAAGCTTCAGATCGAGAATTGCGACCTTCGCGCCGCATTCAGCCAGCGCGTGCGCCATTGAGGAGCAGAGGATTCCGCCTCCACCTGTGACAACTGCGACTTTGCCGTTGAGATCGATTTTGAACGGGACAGACATTGAAAGCCTCCTTTTGCGAGTTTTACGCTTTGTTACGGGTAAGATACCACAACTCGCAGAATTTTCACAGCGAAGCCAAAGGCAAAGCAGATGGAATCAGGGTAAATGAGCTGGATATTTTCATTCTCCAGCCGCCCATGCAGCCAGCTGCTGCCAAAGTTTTTCGTAGTCCTTCCAGAGCATCAGATTAATTCCCCAATGCGGCACGGGGTCTGATCCATAAGTTACCATGCGGCCTTTTCCATGCTTTGAAACGCCAAGGAGCGGATGTCCGCTGTCTTTGATCCGCCATAGGGGTTCGAATCCCTCTCTTGGGATGAATTCGTTGTATCCAAGAAGGGGCGGAATTGAGGCGGCGTCAAGCCCTGCGACAGCCGGATGGCTAGTATTGACAGCCTCAACAGCGAAGCCTTCCGAACTTTCCATCAAATCCTCGCCGACCAGGCATTGGAATGGCAGCCAGTCGCTGATTGGGGAACGTCTCCAGCCGCCTTTCTCCATGTGTCCAGAGAAGCTGAGCCAACCGCCCAAGTAGATCAGCCCCATGCCGCCTTCAACGGCGTCGCGCATCTGCTTCAGGCGGTCGGGAAATGTAATGATGCTCTTGCCGTAGGCGTTGCCATCGAAGAAAGTCGGGTTCAGATGGAAGCAGCGCGCCTCGACATCGCTGACAACGAGGACGTCGCTCCATTTCAATATGTCTGCGAATTCGCTTGGAGACATATGGTAGAGCTGCCAGTTGCTGTAGGCCTTGGTGGAATGCCCAGCCTTCTCCAAAGCGTCGGTGACGGGCTTGCCGAGGAATTTCAGCTGGCAGTCCTTGGCGACCATTTCGAAAGGGCTTTCAATGAAGTTCGGCCCTGTATAGAAAACCCAGTCTCCGATATAAGTGATTTTCATGCCCGCCTCTTTGGTTTTTTCGTTGTCAAACGCTTGAATTCAACTTAAAACAGAGTGAAATCTTTAGAATTGATCCTGCCGTTTTCAAAAATGCAGGCTTTATCAATTTTCATGCCGTCCTTCTGAAGACCTTTCCAAACAGCAAGATGCCCTTCCTTGGTGACATCAGGGAGGAATCCAAACTTCAGATATATTGATATTGCCTGAGTTCTGAGATGCTCTGTAGTCAGCCTGACGCGTTCATGCCCCATGCTTTTGAGCGCATTGAGCGTATAGGAGATGAGAGGTTTCGCCAACCCCCTGCCCTGATATTCCGGAACGATGGAAAGCCAATGGAAGCGCCCCCATCGAAGCCCGCGGTATTCTGAGTCGAACCACGCTGTCGCCGTTCCAACTTCCTCGCCTGCGGCATTGCAAAGGAAGAACTGACGCAGGGCTAGCGATTCGACATCGTCCTTAAATTGCTGAATGTGCAGGGCTTCGTCAATGACGCTATGGTATTTCTCCGCCGCTCGGACAACCCTTGCCCATGTCTGGCGGTCTGCTTCGGAAGCGTAATTTCTTATATGGCATCCGTCTGGAATTGGATAGCATGAAATTGGCGCATTGCCGGGCAGAAGCATCTGAATTTCCATTTTTGTATTAATTTCTGCCATTTTGACTATGCCTGCGTCATTGTTTTCCAGAATGGAGGAGGGGGCTTTGCCAGACGCTTCGGCGCCTGGCAAGCCATCTCTCAGCTTCAAGCCTTCTTGAGAAGCGGCTTAACGAAAGCCTCCATGCGATCCATAGCCTCTTCGATGTGCTCCATCGAGGCGGCGTAGGCGCAGCGGACATAGCCTTCGCCGCAGGCTCCGA
>JAJRAX010000262.1 GCA_028679775.1 Methanothrix sp.
GCTCTCGGACGACGAGCGTTCCCAGCGTTATTACTGTAGCCAGAATCGTGAAGACATAGACCGCACCAAGAATTCCATGCAGATCTGCAGTGGATCCAGCAATAAGGGGCCCGATAACTACCCCAGCCATGCGAGCGGTATTGAAGATTCCATAAACCTCACCCCGCCTGGAGACGCTGGTGGTATCGGCGATCAGAGCGGCGGCCGCCGGCCCGGCCATCCCCAAACCCATTCCTAGCCCGGCAAAGAGAATTGAGACCGTGAGCAGTGCATCGGCCAGGGAGAGAAATGCAAAGCTCACGGCCCCGGCCAGGCAGCCGACTACTATTAGCATCTTCCTATTTCCCCGGTCGGCCTGACGCCCGAAGTAGACATTGAAGAGAGCCGTGCTGCCTCCGTAAACCATGTAAATTATCCCCACATCGGTGGCCTTGAAGCCCAGGCTGGAGGCAAAACTTGGAAGCATCGTAAAGTTGAAGCCCCCCACCACTCCTGCCCAGAGGACGACGGATGAACAGGCCAGAAAGGTCATCCCATAACCATGCGCGATGAGTGCCTCCTTTGTCGGCTGCGGGGTCCAACTCATTTGCACCTTGGTGGTCTTCGGCTCAGCTACGAGGAAGAGAACCATAAGAAATGAGGCTATCCCCAAGAGAGACCAGAGGTAAAACGGTGCATTGATGCCGAAATGGTCGTAAAGCACTCCGCCCAACAGCGGCCCCAGGGCCAGAGCCGAAAAAAAGGAGGCATTATACCAGCCCATAGCCGTCCCTCTGCTGCCAGCCTCGGCCTGATCGATGATCAACGCCATAGCTATCGGCCAGACGGCTGAAGCTCCAATTCCGCCTAAAGTCCGGATAAACAGGATGGAATAGGCGCTCTCGGCATAGATGTAGAAGATAGGCAGAACTGAGAACGTGGCCAGGCCGAAGAGAAGGATCTTCTTTCTGCCAGTCCTGTCAGATAGACGACCCACTGGAATCTGGGTGAGAAGCTGAGCCGCACCATAGACGGAAACGATGACTCCCAACATGGAATAGGATACGCCGAAATCCATGACATAATGGGGGAAGAACGGCGCTATCAGCGAGAATCCCAGCACGGCCACAAAGACCGCTAGATAAAGAGGTGCAAGAGGTCTGGGGCCTTGGCAAGAGGGCATTAACTAAAACTTCAACTCCATGCCAAGGATGGTCTGAGTATAAGTTATGCCGTTGATCTCCCTTATGCTCAGTACAGCTCGGTTCAAGTCGGATATGCTCTGTACCTCGGCGATAGCAATGAAGTCATGCTCTCCGTAAACGGCAACTACCTCCCGGATGTCTTTGATGGCCTCCAGGCTGTCGTGGACTGCTTTCTCCATCCCTGGCTCGATGTTTATCATTATAAAGCTCTTCAAGGCCCAACATCTCCATCGTTACCAGGTGCATTTGCTGGTGCATTCGCGGGCGATACTCTCTCTCCTGGGATGGGCATGCCCCTCTCTTCCATCAGGGCCTTTACTGCAGCAATCTCGTCTTCCAGGCGATCCATGGGCATCTTCTCCAAGGCCAGGTACAGACAACTTAAGGCCTCGTCCAGCTTCCCCAAACCCGTAAGCACTACTGCTGTGGCCTCCATGTCAATGGCGTCGCCGCCCTTTTGCAGCACCATGTCGTAGACCTCCAGCGCCTCATCGAGCCTCCGTTGGCTTCGGAGCAGGAATGCCTTGTTCCGCAGAGCATCCAGGTTCTCAGGATCTAAGGCGAGGCAATGATTGTAGCAATTCATGGCTTCATCCAGGTGGCCCAGGCTGTAGTGGGCTACGCCGTTGTTGTTCCAGGCTTCCGGGATCGCCTGGTTGCCGACCAGGACTCGCTCGAAGATCTCCAGGGCCTCCTCAAACCTCGCCTGCCTGATTTTGTCTATGCCTTTATGCAGCAGAACCTTCTCTTTGTTGTTCATAGAGGCCTCACATGTACCCCTGGATGGCAGCCGGATCGCTCGCTCTGACGGGGTCGGAATTGGGCTGCAGGCTCGCTCCGGGCCTCTTGATCTCGCCGAAGAGCTTCTCATAGTCCTTGATGTGCTCGGAAAGCCAGTTGGCGAGCTCCTTTGCGGCCAGGGGTGAAAGGATAATCTCGGTATCGATCCTGCGCTCCATGATCGTCACGTTCTTTCCATCCTCTTGCATGCTCTTCGGAGAGTCATTGTAAAAGGCAATTCGAAAGTCGTAGGGACTGTGGCCTCCGATCGCGCCTATTGCATATACCTGCTTGAAATCGGGGCTCTTTGTAGTCTGCACTTTAACTTCCATGAATCCGGAATGTGTCTCCAACTTAAAAAAGATGGTGATAATCGAAATGTATTTAGGTGACTTAGCATCTTGTGTTGCCGATACTATGATTGGGGTCTTAGGGTTAGAAGACGGTACAAGGTTGGAAGGTATCGGTTTTGGTGCGCCCGGCGTTGTGTCGGGTGAACTGGTCTTCACTACCGTTATGTCCGGCTATGAGGAAGCATTAACAGATCCCTCATACCACGGACAGATGCTCATGTTCACATATCCTCTGCAGGGTAACTACGGGATTAACGGTGACGATTTTCAGTCGGAAAAGATGTGGCCGCGGGCGGTAGTCTGCCGCGAATACTGGGATCGGCCAACGCATCACTTGCACAAGAGGACTCTCAATCAGTTCCTCATCGATGAGGGCAAGCCGGGACTATGCGGAGTGGACACCCGCATGCTCACCCTGAAGGTTAGAGACCAGGGTGTGATGAGAGCAACAATCGCTGTAGGAGAGAAGAGCGATGTGCAGGGCCTGGATGTGGTGGCCATGGCCAGATCTCAGGCGGACATCTCTGCCCAGGATCTTCTGGGCGATGTGACATGCAAGGCGCCATACAGGATTGGGGGGCGTGGTCCTAGGATCGCCATGCTCGACCTGGGAATCAAGAGAAATATATTAAAAAGCCTTTCCCGTCGCGGGTTTGATATAGCAGTGCTGCCGGCTCATGCAAACGTCTCTGAGATCGAGGCGACAAAACCAGATGCACTCTTCTTATCCAATGGCCCAGGCGATCCGGAGAGAGCTTATGAGGCCATTGACGCTGTCAAGCACTTCGCCGGACAGGTTCCCATATTTGGGATATGTCTTGGGCATCAGATCATATCCCTGGCTCTCGGAGCCCAGACCTTCAAGCTAAAATTCGGACATCATGGCGGCAATCAGCCTGTCAAAGATCTGGAGAAGAAGATCGTCTACATCACATCTCAAAATCATAATTTCGCAGTCCGGCCCAACTCGGTTGAGGGGACTGATCTGGAGATCACCCAGCTCAATGCCAACGACGGAACTGTGGAGGGAATAAAGAGCGAGAAACTCCAGGTTTTAGCCGTCCAGTACCATCCCGAGGCCAACCCCGGTCCCCTCTGCACTGAAGACCCCTTCTTCGGATCGGTACTGAAAATCATGAATGGCAGAGCGACAAAAGCCGGGAGGCGATAGAGATGCCCAAGAGAACAGATATTCATAAGGTTCTTCTCATAGGATCCGGTCCCATTCAGATCGGTCAGGCCGCGGAGTTTGACTTTTCCGGATCACAGGCCTGCAAATCACTGCGCGAGGAGGGAATTGAGGTCGTTTTAGTCAACTCCAATCCGGCCACCATCATGACCGATCCGGACACCGCAGACAAAGTTTATATTGAGCCGCTTGTGCCAGAGATTGTTGCCAAGATCATCGAGAAGGAGAGGCCTGACGGGATCATTGCGGGCATCGGAGGCCAGACCGGCCTGAACATCACATCGGAGCTGGCGGAGATGGGCGTCCTTGAGAAGTACCATGTCGAGGTACTGGGCACGTCTATCAAGTCCATTCAGGATTCGGAGGATCGCGACCTCTTCAAGAAGGCTATGCAGCGGGTTGGCGAGCCGGTGCCGAAGAGCAAGGCAGTCAACAATCTTGATGAGGCTTTACAGGTTATGGAGGAGCTAGGGCTGCCTTTGGTTGTCCGGCCCGCTTATACTTTGGGCGGCTCAGGCGGCGGAATTGCTCATACCCGTGAGGAGCTGCTCTCCATCTGTGAGCTGGGGTTGAAGAGGTCCAGGATCAGCCAGGTTCTCTTGGAGGAGAGCGTGGGCGGATGGATTGAGCTCGAGTATGAGGTGATGAGGGACTCGAACAACACCTGCATTACCATCTGCAACATGGAGAACATGGATCCCATGGGCATTCACACTGGTGAATCCATTGTGGTGACGCCCATTCAGACCCTCTCAGACAAGGAGATTCAGATGCTGAGAAGTGCAGCCATCAACATCATCCGTGCTCTGGGAATCGAGGGTGGCTGCAACATCCAGTTTGCTGTCAAGAATGGCGAGTACAGGGTGATTGAGGTCAACCCCCGTGTGTCCCGATCTTCTGCTCTGGCCTCCAAGGCCACCGGATACCCCATCGCCCGGGTGACTGCCAAGATCGCCATAGGCATGACCCTGGATGAGATCAGAAACGATGTGACCAAGGAGACGCCTGCATCCTTCGAGCCAACTGTAGATTACGTGGTCACCAAGATTCCACGCTGGCCCTTCGACAAATTTGTCAAGGCCAACAAGACTCTGACCACTGCCATGAAGTCTACTGGAGAGGTCATGGCCATCGGACGGAGCTACGAGGAGTCGCTCATGAAGGCCATACGGTCCCTTGATATCGATAAAGATCTGGGGTACTCAGGAAAGTACACCGAATGGACTGATGAGGAGGTTCGTGACCTTCTAGCCAATCCCACAGACGAGAGGATATTTGCCATTTACCTAGCCTTGAAGAGGGGCATGACCTCAGAGGAGATCTCTAAGATAACTGGAATTGAGCCCTACTTCCTCTACAGGATGGAGAACATCATCTCAATGGAAAAGGAGATTGCAGCAGGGCTTGATGCTGAGGTCTTGCGAAAGGCGAAGCGCACCGGGTTTACAGATGAGCAGATTGCTCGCATCGTGGGCAAGAGCCGGGAGGAGATAACTGATACTCGCATCTCCTTGGGTATCATTCCCACCTACAAGATGGTGGACACTTGCGCAGCCGAGTTTGCTGCCAAGACTCCCTACTACTATTCCTCATACGATACTCAGTGTGAGCTGGTGCCATCCGACCGAAAGAAGGTTCTGATTCTGGGCTCCGGGCCGATAAGGATCGGTCAGGGAATTGAGTTCGACTACTGCACAGTTCATGCTGTGATGGCCTTGAGAGAGCAGGGCATTGAAGCTCACATTGTCAACAACAATCCTGAGACCGTCTCCACAGATTACGACACCTCGGACAAGCTATTCTTCGAGCCGGTCACTCTTGAAGACGTCATGAACATCATTGAAAAGGAGAAGCCCTACGGCGTTCTTGTCCAGTTCGGCGGCCAGACGGCCATAAACCTGGCCATACCTCTGGAAAATGAGATTGCTCGGAGAGGGCTGAAGACAAAGATACTTGGAACGAGCCCTGACAGCATTGATCTGGCTGAGGACAGGGAGAGGTTCAATGTCCTCATGACCAAACTGAACATCCCCCAGCCCAATGCCGGAATCGCCTACTCTCCGGCTGAAGCAAAGGCTGTTGCATCGAGGATTGGCTATCCTGTTCTGGTCAGGCCGAGCTATGTTCTGGGCGGTCGGGCCATGGAGATAGTCTACGACGAGGCGGGTCTTGATGTTTACATGCGCGAGGCTGTGCGGGTCTCCCACGAGCATCCGGTTCTGATCGATGATTTCCTGCAAAACGCTGTTGAGATCGATGTGGATGCAGTCTCTGACGGCCACGATGTTCTCATTGGAGCCATCATGGAGCACATCGAGGAGGCAGGAATTCATTCGGGCGACAGCGCCTGTATGATTCCGCCTCAGACCTTGCCGGGCGTGGTCCTTGAAGTTGTGCGGGACTATGTTAGAAAGATCGCCTTGGGACTGAATGTTGTTGGGATTGTCAATTTGCAGATGGCCTACAAGGACGGAGTGGTTTATGTGCTGGAGGCAAATCCGCGCTCAAGCCGGACAATACCATTTGTCTCCAAGGCCGTTGGCCTGCCCCTGGCCAAGATCGCGGCCCGGGTGATGGTGGGCAAGACCCTCAGTGAGCAGGGTTTCACCCATGAGCCGAAGACGCCCTACGTTTCTGTCAAGGAGGTTCTCCTGCCCTTTGACAAGCTGCCTGGGGCGGACGTTCTCCTGGGCCCGGAGATGAGGTCTACGGGCGAGGTCATGGGGATAGACTACAAGCTGGGTCTCGCGTTCTTCAAGGCGGAGCTGTCCGCGGACAATTCGCTGCCCCTTGAGGGAATGGTCTTCATCTCTGTGAAAGATGAGGACAAGGCGGCGGTAGCAGTGGCGGCCAAGAAGCTGCATGAGGCGGGCCTCTCCATCATTGCCACAGACAGCACTGCAGAGTATCTGCGCCGCTCCGGATTGCCTGTGGTGCGGGTGAACAAGATATTCAACGGCAGCCCCAATATTCTGGATTACGTCAAGATCGGCGAGGTCAAGCTGATCATCAACACGCCTACCACCAAGCAGTCGGTGAAGGACGGCTTCCAGATCAGGAGAAGCGCTGTGGATTATCATATACCCTACATCACAACCATCCAGGCGGCACAGGCGGCTGCGGAGGCCATCCTCAAGGCCAAGAAGGATCAGATCACCATCAAGGCCCTGGATGAGTATCATAAAGAGGTCTACTACAACTGAATATGGCACGAAGGATGTGGGGGGCCGAGGCGGGGCGAGCGCCCTGCCGGCTCTTTTCATTCCTCGACATCCCTGCATCAGGCCGAAGCCTTTATATGCGAGGATGAGACAGGGAATCTGCTTGCGGGCCCGTGGTCTAGCTGGTTATGACGTCGCCTTGACATGGCGGAGGTCATGCGTTCGAATCGCGTCGGGCCCACTTGAGCCCAAGTAGCTCAGTTGGGAGAGCGTCAGACTGAAGATCTGAATGTCCCCGGTTCGAGTCCGGGTTTGGGCATATATTTACTAAGTAATTCGCCCTATTGATATCGA